>REEF01000016.1 GCA_007695205.1 Planctomycetaceae bacterium | reverse complement strand
TGGTCTGTTCGGCGAACCCCTGGTCGACGAACTGCTGGACATCATCGGATCGTTTCAGGCACAGGAAGACTAACCACAGGGAACACAGAGTAACACAGAGGAGAAAACCATGGAATTGAATGAGATCACGGGTCAAATCGTTGATGCGGCGATGAAGGTGCACACCGTGCTGGGCCCGGGACTGTTGGAGTCCGCATACGAGGCGTGCTTGGCGTACGAGTTGCGGAAGCGAGGGCTGACGGTCCAGACGCAAGTCGAATGTCCGATCCAATACGAAGAAGTTCGCCTGGACGTCGGCTATCGTATTGACCTGCTGGTCGAAGATCAAGTCATCGTCGAACTGAAAGCGGTCAGCAAGATCGAGCCGATCCACCAGGCCCAACTGCTATCGTATCTCAAACTGCGCGGCAACAAAGTCGGCCTGCTGATCAACTTCCACGTCCGCCAACTGAAAGACGGCATCCAAAGATTGGTAAATTAGAGAATTTGAGCCAACCACAGGAATCGGGTTAACCACAGAGATCACGGAGAGCACAGAGGATCTGGTTCTTCCGAAAAGAGCCCTTGGATATCCTCTCCGTGCTCTCTGTGCCCTCTGTGGTGAAATTCCGAACGATAGAGAACATCCCCATGATTACTGGACCTTTGCGCAGCCGGATTGATAAACTTTGGGAAGAATTCTGGACGGGCGGGATCACCAACCCGTTGACCGTCATCGAACAGATTTCGTTCCTGATGTTCGCCCGGCTGCTGGACATGCGGGAGAGCACCGAGGAGAAGAAGTTCGACCGCGTCCATCGCGGCAAAAACAAGAAGTTCCCGGGCGTATTCTTCAAGCCCGGCCAGCAGCACATGCGTTGGTCACAGTTCAAACATCGCGGCGGCGACGAGATGCTGAAGATCATCCGCGACGAACTGTTCCACCATTTTCGGAACCTTGGACGCAACGGCGGGGCCGGCGATCCCAAGAACACGTTCGCCGAATACATGAAAGACGCCACGCTGATGATCCAGAAGCCCAGCCTGCTGGTCGCGGCGGTGAACATGATCGACGAACTGCCCCTGATGCACCCCTCCAACGACCATGTCAGCAGCTTGCGCCGATTGGCTTCTCCTGGAACCGTTTTCCACCCGGCTCCAACGCACCCCCGCGTTTAGCGGGATTGACACCTGAAAGAAATATCCAACAATAGTGTTGTGCAACACAGTTGTTGTGTAAATGGAGGATCTCATGGCGAGACCGGAATTCTATACCGGGGAACCCGTGGAACCTGATGATCTCTGGTTTCGCGATGACTTTATCGATTTGATGTGGGAAAAACTGAATCACCAGCATGTGCTGGTATCGGCCCCGCGTCGGACGGGGAAGACAAGCGTGATGAACCACCTCGTCGAAAAGCCCCGCCACGGATACTGTGCGGTATACCAAAATGTCCAGGACCTGGCGCATCCGGCCGATTTCTTTCAGACGATTCTGGACAATTTCTATGAACAGAACCAAGATCTGGTCCAACGTATCGCACGGGGCCGGTGGAAGTTGCTTGAGGATGCTCTTGCCGTCGTGCGAAAGAACGTCGACTCGGTCAGCGCCGGCGGATTCAAGATCGCTCTCCGCCAAGCCGATCCGCAGTGGAAATCCAACTGGAAACGCCATGGAGAAGATCTGCTGCGGGCGATTCGACAAGAAGGCAGGCGCGTTCTTCTCGTCGTCGACGAACTACCCGACTTGATTCTCAACATGCGCGACTTGGAGGTCTCACCGGTCCGGGAATTTCTTGCTTGGTTTCGCGTTCAGCGTCAATCGCCGCGTCCTTCGGCCGACGTGATTCGTTGGCTATTGGGCGGTTCTGTCAATCTTTCATCCACGCTGGATGAACTCGGAGAGGTCGATTGCATCAACGATATCGCGGTCGAACCCCTACCGATCCTGTCGGACGAGCAGATGACTGAGTTTGTCAGCAGAATGCTAGGGAGCCGCGATGTCCCATTCAAGCGAAATGTGCCCAAACAAGTCGCGAAACGACTCGGCCGACCCATTCCCCTGTTTCTGCAGCTAGTCACGCAAGATCTTTTTCGATCCTGGCGGGCGAAGCCGCGAGTAATCGCGGTCAAGGACGTCAACTCGGTGTTCGACTCGATGATTAGCAGTCAAGCCGCGCAAGACAAACTTCAACACTACCACTCACGCATCAAGCTCCATTACCTCGAACCTCGCCAGTCCGCTGCGTACCTGGTTCTCGGGCAGCTCAGTCAAAGCGACGCAACCGGCATTACCCGCCGCGGTCTGCAGGATGAATTCAATCGCCACCTGGACGAAATGGGCGTGAAGCTCACGGCGTCGGAGCAACGCCGTCAGTTCAATCAGTTGATGCGCGATCTGGAAAACGACTTCTATGTCGTCGAGATCGCGGGCGACAGCTTCGACTTCGCCAGTGGACTGATGAAGGCTTGGTGGAAGAAATACTATGCCTGATCGAACCAGCAGACCCCGCTTGGGCTTGTACCGATCCGCGGTATCGACACCCGGACTCCGGAAGCAGTTGACGGTTGGACGCG
>REEF01000008.1 GCA_007695205.1 Planctomycetaceae bacterium | reverse complement strand
CGCGGCCTCGCTCCGCTTGGTCGCCATCTTTCAATACTGCGGAATGGCAGCGTGTTGTACTACAAGCTGATCGTGGCGAACATCCAAAACGTCACGCAAACGCACATTCATGTCGCCCCCGCGGGGACCAACGGTCCTGTGGTCGCCTGGCTTTACCCGGAGGGACCGCCTGCCCAGTTAATCCCCGGTCGCTTCAACGGCGTGCTGGCGGAAGGGTTCATCAAAGCGGATGATCTGGTGGGACCGCTTGCGAATGAGGATTCGCTCGAAGGTCTATTCGTGCTGATGGCGCTCGGCGAGACCTACGTCAACGTCCACACCAGTCAGTTCCCGCCGGGCGAGGTCCGGGGCCAGATCCATTTCCAGGGTCGTTGATGGATTCCCGCCCATTTCGCCGGCGATAACACGGCCGCCACGCAGGTGCGGTAGTACCTTGAGCAGCACAAGTGGGCGCAGGCGGCGAGATGAATGGCGATGTCAGACACCCATACTGCTAGCGGAATTCTGAAGCGTTTCCGCCACAAGCCAGTCAAAGTCAAGCATCCTTGGCACCCAATGCCTCACGAATTCGATCATTCGGAACATACAAAAGATGCCTGTCCTTTTCGTCTTTTCGTCCTTCCACCGCCTTTATCGTTCCTCGATCACTCGTTTCCAGCGTTGGGGGAGGCTGTGCCAGGCGTTTTGGTAGGTGGCTTCTAGCGGCACGTTGACATACCGGCTTGGCGTGAGGAACAAGGGCATTTCGGGCAAGCTGTCGCCGACAGCGAGCGGTTCGAAGTAGGCGGTCGGGCACGTATCGGCTCGGTAGGCTGCCAGGCTGAGTGGCTGCTGGGGTGTCGTGCCGGGTGTTGCGCCCCAGAAGGCGGCATGCAGGCCGTCGGGGTCGTGGCGGCCGGGAGGGTGAAGGTCGATGACCAGCAAGTGCCGACCCTGTTCCAGGGCGTTAGCCAGCTTGTCGAGCAAACGGCGGATCGCCGGTTGACTGTGCTTGTTGCCCGGAGAAACGATTTCCAGAAACGCCACAACCCGGTCTCCCGAGGCGTGGTACAACGCGATTCGATCAGCTTTCGCCGCGTAAATCGCCGCCTCGGCCTCGAGCGTGTAACGGACTCGAGGCGGATGTTCGGCCACCGCCACCGCGCTGCCGCTGCTCCCGTCACCGGGAGTCCACGTTACGAGTTTGTCGGTCTGCTCGAGGGTCAACACGTCAGGGTGCGGTCCTCCGGCGACCTGTTCCGCCAAGGCGTAGAAGCCTTCCGGGAGCAAACCTGAATTCAGCGCATCACACAGTGCGATGATCCAGGCCTGATGGAAATGGTGAAACGTTCCGGCGGAGACGCGTGTCCAATCGTGTACCGGCATGGTGGAAACCTCGATCCGAAAAAGGATCACCAACTCGTCATTCTCTTTCGTCAATTTAACAGAAAGCTGGCTGTCGATCCATCACGGGGTAACGGAAATGGCGGGCGCGTAGCTCTTCTCCAACTTGACTCCGTTGCTTGCCTCGCCACAACCCTGGCATCCCGCAAGCCGCAGACTTTGGGTGTCGATGCTTTCGTTCTTTGTGGGCATTACCACCAGCACATCCACGTCGCTGTCGCAACTCGGCTGGCCGTAAGCGTGGGAACCGAACAGCACGATTTTTTCGCGCCCAAACCGCTCGACAATCTGCTCGATCATGCGGCGGATCGCCGACCACCGCGACGATATCAGGCCAACCGCCTCGATAGACCTAGCTTGGGGGTCAAGCTCACCAGTCATTTAGAGTACTTTTCTCTGCCGGAACCGGATCACGTTGTTCCGTCTAGCACGGTGGTAATCGGTTTGACAAGCTGGATCGTCTGCAAGGACGGATCGAAGTTGCAGCTGGAATGGGGCGGATCGGAGGCGGATGCGAAAAAGGGGACGTCCCTTTCCACGGGCTCCCTGATGCCTGTACGAAAATCCGGGAGCACAATCGAGACGGCTCGGCCGGCTGGCCGGCGCTGCGCGTCCTGATAGAATAGGTGAAGAAGGTCAGGTATGCTGTCGAAACGAAGGAGTCTACCGTGTCCGCTATTGCGTCCATCCCAGCGATCAATCGGGAACTCGCCGAGCGCGTCAACGCTGAGGCCAGGCGAGATCCCCATTCGCCGTACGCCGGCAAGTTCGTGGGCATTGCCAACGGCCAGGTTGTGGCGGTGGCCGACAGTTGGCGCGAGATCTCCCGCCGGTTGCGCGAGGTGGAGCCCGATCCCGGCAAGTGCTGCTGCATCGAGGCCAGCGCCGATTACGACGCCGTCCATGAGGTTTGGAGCGTTCTGTAATGCCGCTTGTCGAGTGGTCCTTGTATGCGGATCGGCCCGTCCTGGAAGTCATGCTGTCCCTTGCGGCGGGCGACAACGCTCTACCACGCCGCCTGGTCGCCGACACCGGCGCCGGTTCGCGCCGCGACGTGTTCGAATTGATTGTCGACGAAGATGATTGCCTCCAGTGCGGCGGTATTCCGATTCATCAGGTCCGTCTGAGTGGCGCGTACCGGGGGCTGTTCCCGGTGTATCTTCTGGATGTAGG
>REEF01000360.1 GCA_007695205.1 Planctomycetaceae bacterium | reverse complement strand
CCGGCGTTTCTGGCATCTCGACGGCGATGTGGCGTTCGAGCCGCATGCGCTCGCGCGTGCAACGCCATCTTCATGGACAAGAAACTCCTGGCCGGGTGCCTAAATCTCCTTCAGGTGGTCGAAATCCGGTTCGTGTTGTACCGACGACCGCAGCGCATCGAATGTGGGGCCTGGGTCTTGGGACGCGCGGCCGGACCGCATTTTGTCACGGAATCGCCGGTCGCTGCGTTGGTAGATCCAGATCGCTGCTGCCATCGCGACCAACAGCATCAGGAACAACCCGCCGCCGATCCACCCCCACAACGGATTCGTCTCGGTCCTTTGTTGGACAACTTGCGGCGTGACCGCCAAAAACAGAGGCCCCAACTGGCGTTTCTCCTGACCGAATTTTTGCACAAATTCGGTGCGGTATCCCCACAGCTTGAAGTAGAAGCCAGCAACCAGCAGTTGCTGGTCGACATCCGAGCCTTCCTCCAGCCCCTCGGGTAGCTGCAGCACGTTGCAATGAGCAGGGTAGAAATTCCGAAATACCGGACCATCCGTCTCGCCCGGCCGCGATACCAATCGAACTTCCTGGTCGCCAAGCGGGACCTGGAGATCGATCTGATAGTAGTGATCGATGCCCAATCGTTGGTGGATGTCCGGGTCGTCGATCATGATCTTTTGCACGCGTCGCGCTCGAGCGAAAAACGCCAGCAGCCGGCCCTGCCATTGCTCGGGTTGGTTCAACAGTTGGCCCAAGTCGAATTGCCGTGACGCCTGCTGCAGGATCAATGATTGCGAGGCGCGACCGGTCGCTGTCAGGATCTGATAAAACGGTTCGCGATCGCTGGCGACCAGCGGGCGGCCATTGCTCTGCCGCACGGCATCCAGCAGCCCAACATCGACGCCCAGGTCTCCCAGCAGGACTTCATCACGGCCGATACCCCACTGCGGACTCGGTCGATCGGGCAACCAGGCGATGCGTTCGGCGGTGAAGAACAGCCCGGCCGTCGATTCGTCATCGTAACCGCTCTTCAGAAACAGCCCCAGACATGCCACACGTTCGTCCAATTCGGTCGTCTGCCGCCAAACATCGGGCAACTGGCGCGAGAAGACCGTGACGGGTTCTGCCGTCTGGTCCAGGATCAAATCCACCTGAAAATATTCCCTGAACTCCATGCGCTCGGCGGCTTCCGGCGGCAACTGGCGCCGCGTCACCCGCTGGGCTCGCCCCCTTAGATCGAAGATCTCGAAGCGATAGGAATTGGGGTCCTCTGCCAAAATCTGCCAGGGCACATCGTCGCGGCGCCAGGCGTGCAGTTTGTCCAGGCCGAATCGAGGCATATTCAACAGGACCTTCCACAGCGTTTCTTCCTCGTCCGCAACCAACGGTCGTCCATCGACAAATTGGCGCAGTTCGCTGTCGCCCACATTGAACAAAGACAACATCTCGCGAGCGCTGGACAAGCGTTGGCCACCTGGATCAGGCCCTCGCGTCTCCGTCCGATTCCAGGGCAACCCGACCGTCGGTGTCGCGGGACCAGCGGGCGGACCGTCGTCGATCACCGCGTTGGACTCGGGCGGGTTTTGGCCCATTGCCGGGGCAACACCCGACGGCACTGGGAACAGCGCCAAAACCAGCCCGGCCAGGATCATTCCGGTCATCCATCCTCGAAAACGCGGAACTGGGCGCACGTCGTTCATGATCTGGCTCCCTGCTTGGCTGCCGACGTTAATCGCTGGCGCAGCGCCCGAGGCGTCGATCGTCCACTGAACCAATAGACCAGTGCCGCGACCCCCGAACCAAAAAGGGCCGTACCGGAGAACAGGGCGAGCCAGAAGGTCCAGCCAGGCAGACGCTCGGGATCGGCCAGTCCGGTGGTACTGGGCGACCACGACAACGTTCGTGACAAAACGACAGGAGCCAGACGCGTACCGTCTTGAGCCGGATAGGGCCAGCGTTTGAAGAAGAAGCCCGTGACTTGCACCGGTTCGTCCATATCCAGAAACGATCCGGGAGCTTCTGCGATCGCGGCGGCTGGAAAACGCTCGGGGATCTCCAGGCTGTAAATGACGATCGGAGAATTCGAACCGCTCGGTTGAAGCCACAGACGGAAATAGTTGGTGATCCCGTAAATGTTTTCGGGAGCCTCCATGAACTCAGCTCGCCGAGCCGTCCCTTGCACGGTGACTAGGCTTCCGCGATACACGTCCGGCTGTTTGAACAATTGGCCGAAGCTGACCACCGGCGCGGCCGTCTGCGAAGAACGGCCCACGTCGTTGACCGCCAACCGCTCCAACAGCCGGAACCAGGCGTCCGTCTCGGCAGCTCGAAATACGGTATTGTCTCGAATCTCCGCCAAAAACACGGTATCCAGTTCGGTCTGGATACGTTCGATCTCCGCCTGGTGCGCGGTGGTCGACGGAGGCGATTCGGCCAATTGCTTCAACGCGGGCAGCGATTGCTTTTGCCACTGCCGCTGCATCTGGTCCAGGATGTCCAGCCACTGCCGTCGCTCGTCTTGAGTCAAGGTGATCTCGTCGTCATCCAGCGACTGACGAGCCTGTTGCAGGTAGTGGTTCCAACCTTCGTCCAGCCACGTCACCAGGTCCGGCCAAGCCTGGCGAGTAGGCGGGTCAGCCAGTTGGCCGTCGCGAGCCGATTTTAATCCGCTTAAAAACCGTGGACGCATGCCTCGGTCCATGGCTCGAATCAGGCCCGACCAAGCATCGGTTTCCGCCTGAGCCAAACGAGCCGTGCCCGACGAAGGGTCTTCCGGTTCCGGCAAACCCAGCGGGGATGGTGCTGGGGACGGCTGCTGGTCCGCTCGGATTCCCATCACCAGCGGCCCAAATTTGGAATCCGGATCGCCTGACGGGACCTGCTCGCGCATCCGTGTGTCCAACGGGGCCTCCTGCCCGTCGAGGATCGGCTGCCCCTGCAGGTACCAAAGCCAATGAAAGTTCTCGGCTTTCTGGGCTTCGTGCATCATCAGCAGCACCAGCACCAGCAACCCGGCCAGCAGCATAATCCGACGTTGGGCACTTTGGGTAACTTGGTGCACCGCAGGGCGTACGCGATCGCCATGTTTCGAAGGAGAAGGCCTAAAATCCAAAGGCATGTTAGGGGAGAACCTTAATGCGGGGATAGAGCATTGTGCGAGCGGCAGGTCCGCTCGGGACACATTTAACTATTCGTGTCGACATCACGGCGGTATTTCCGGGGCGACGAAGCTTGGTTTATTGCCAATTATGGCGAACATGGGTTACGATGGAATGATAGATGGGTATCCAACGCTTTTTCTAGCGTAAACACACCCATCTACCCATTGGGAGGGGCAAGGCGGTGAACTCAGGTGTTCAGGGGCATGAACGGATGGAATAACCTTTCTGGTTCGCGGCGAATCGAATGGCTGGCTGACTGGGAGGGTGAACCGACCCTGTTGATGCAGAAAGGGTGGTTTTGGCGCTCTCGCAGGCGGACTTTAATCGATTAGTCGACCAGCACGGTCCGGCACTGTACCGGATGGCGTTTCGCATGATCGGCGACGCGCACGAGGCGGAGGACATGGTCCAAGAGGCCTTCCGCTCCGTGTGGAAGAGTCGTCAGCGTTACGACCCGGGACGGGGAGACCGCGCTTGGTTGGTGTCGATTTTGCGTCGACGAGTCATCGACCGTTGGCGGAAGCGTCCGCCTCCCAAACCGTTGGCCGACGAGGGGCCGCTGGAGATCAGCGTCGTGGGCGAGGACCCGTTGGCGGGCGAGTTCACTGACGAGGTCCAAGCGGCTTTGGACCGGTTACCCGACGAGCTGCGCGAGACGCTCCTGACGGTGGTGGTTGGCGAGTTGACTCACCAGGAAGCTGCCGACCTGTTAGGAGTGCCTCTGGGAACGGTGCTGTCGCGGGTCAGTCGAGCACGAGCACGGTTGCGAGAATATTTGTTATCCCATGCCAACACCTGACGACAAGTCGCTGGACGAAAGGCTGCGGGACGTGTCCGTCCCGCCCTGGCTGACCTTGCGGCTGCGCGGTATCTCGCGATGGGATGATCGTCACTTGGATGCCAGTCTGTGCGATGTGCCCCAGCCGGCGGGCCTTCGTCACCGCTTGCGGCAGATCGTCCAGGACCAGCGGGTGGACGATCGGTTGAGGGATGTGGCGTTGCCGTCGGTTGTGGTGGCGCGTGCCCGGATCATTCCCTATCGTCGAATGCGATCGCGAATCGGTCGTTTTGTCGTGGCAGCCACGCTGCTGATCGCCCTGTCGATCGGCACTGCCGGGTGGCTGGGCGGCATCCTCTGGCTAGTACGTCCCGACCAGCGGCCTCAACTGACCCTGATGGTCATGGATCGAGGGCCTCTGCAATTGACCAGTCCGTCTTCATCGGATGTCCGGATCGTCACGGGTCCAGGGTGGAACGAGCCGCCGAATCCCCGTGCGGCCGACCGTTTTTCGGCCGACCGTTTTCCCTTGCTGTTGACGATGGATCGAGTCGAACCGGGACCGGCCGGTCGGCTGTTTCACGAATGGGGCTCCGCTTGGGATCCGAACGCTCATTGGGTGCATCTGCGATGGCCCGTTTTTGGCTACCTACACCCCGAGGCCGCATCGCTGCCGGATTTGGAACGGGTGGAATTGCCGGAGCCTCGCGGAATCCCCGTCTCGCTGGCGCGGGAGTTTGACCGCGAGTTTTTCTTCAGCCGCGGAGCCTCGCCACCCGTCGTGAACCGGCCGGATTCCGATGCTCGGCGTCTGACGGTTCCGCTGTCCGCAGAAACATCCAGTTGGGAGCAACTGCGGCAACAACTGCAGCAGAACCGGTTGCCATCCACCGATCAGATCCATGTCGAGGATTTTCTGGCGGCCGTCGATTACCGGCTGGCTCCGCCCGAATCTGGAACATTAGCCTTGCGTTCGGCCGCGGGCGTCTCGGTCTTTAATCCTCAACCGGCCGGATTGCTGCAAGTCAGCGTCAAGGCTGGCCAGCCACCCGTCTGGCCACGTCCTGCGACTCATCTGACCGTGGCGTTGGACGCGTCGGCCAGCATGGATTGGGATCAACGGTTCGCTGCGGCTCGTGAAGGGATGGTGCGTGCGCTGGCTCAATTGAGGCCGGACGATCGCTTCTCGTTGGTCGTTTTTCGCGAAGAACCGCAACTGCTGGTCAACCAGGCGACCAGCGATGACCTGACGACGGTGTTCGCGGTACTGGATGGGCTACAACCGGCCGGCGGGGCGAACGTGGGCGAAGCCCTGCCCCATGCGATCGCGGCCGCCCTAGAAACCGATACCGATCGGCCGGTCGAGCGTCGTTTAGTGCTGATCAGCGACAGTCCGGCGATCCTGGTTCCCGAAGCGGCGGCGGGTATCGAGCGACTGGTGCACGATGCCCCCTCCTTCGGATTCGATGTCCTGGACTTGGGCGATCGACAGCAACCTGACTCGCAGCTCGACCGATTCGTCCAGGCAACCGGGGGTAGTTTTCGTCGAGTTCAATCGTCTGCGGATATCCGCTGGGCGTTGCTCGACAGTCTCCGTGGCCCAGCCAATCTGGTGGCTCGTCAAGCTGAATTGACGATCGATTTTAACCCTCAGGCCGTGGCCGCCTATCGTTTGATCGGACACCTTTCCCCCAACTCTGTTAGCTACGGAACCTCCACGATGACCTCAGACCTGCTGGCGGGGCAGGAAGTAACGTCACTTTTCGAGGTATGGTTAAAGCCTAATCAGGTGGATGACGTTGCTGTCGCTCAGCTCCGTTGGGTCGGCGCGACTGGCGACCAACGTGGTGGCGCGGAATCGATCCGCATCAGCCGAGTGCAGTTTAGCACCTCGTTCGAAGGTTGCGCGGTATCCTTACAGCAGGCAGCGATCGTGGCGGAAGCGGTGGAGGTACTGACCCATTCGTTCAATTTTGACATGATTGGCGCGGACCGCTACCGCTACGCCCCGAAGCCGCGGGGACTTCGGCACGTCCTGCTGGCTGTCGAACAGGCCAACCAGCAACTCCGCGATCGGCCTGATTTTCAACGAATGATAAGTTTTTTAGCAAGAGCCGACCGGATCTCGTCCGATCGTCCCTTGGCATCGGCTCGTTCGGGACTGCGCGGCATGGTCGCCGGTCGCTGGCGGGAATCAAGAGAGTAGAGGCATTATCCAACCATGGCGATTTGGCTTGCGACCGAGTGACGAAGAAGCTAACTTTTTGACTAGGGACAGATCCCTCGCGGGTTCTAGCGCGATTCGCCGCCGCCTTGAGGGTGGCGTCATCGGAGGAGCGTACAGTATGACGGCATGTGAAAAGGGCAACCGATGGGTGCTCGGCGGACTGATCCTCGCCTTGCTGGGCGGCCATGTTTCGGTCGGGGCAATTTCGGTTGAGGCAACGGAACCGGCGCGGGCTTTTCTGGATGGCTTGCGGGAACGGGGCTATTACGACATGGCCATCGAGTACCTGGAGCAGATGAAGACCAGCCCGTTGGCGCCGGTCGAGTTTCGGGAAATGCTGCTGTACGAGTTGGGCACGACCCTGATCCAATCCTCGCGCGACCAGCGGGACATCAATCTCCGCCAGGCGCAATTGGAAGAAGCGGCACAGGCCTTGCAACAGTTCGTCGGCATGATGCCCGACCATCCCATGGTGACCTCGGCCAACAGCCAATTGGGTAATCTCAAGGTCGAACGAGCGCGGATTAAGGTCGAGCAAGCGAAGCAGCCTAATGCGAAGACCCAGGCGTTGTTGAACGAGGCGGCGGACATCTACGTGGATGCCTACCAAGTCTTCGAACAAGCGCAGATCGAACTGCGAGAGCGGCTGACTCGGATGACGAACATCCCAGAGAAGGACACCCGGGCTATCGGGCTGCGCGATGTACTGCGAACCGATTATCTGCAGGCTCAGTTGTTGGCCGCCGCCGTCAAAGAGGAGACGGCCGACACGAAGAAACCGGGCTCGGAAGATTACAAGAAGCTGGTGACCGAGGCCGCCGAGCAGTACGGGCAGGTCTACGAGAAATACCGGACACGGCTGGCAGGGCTGTACGCACGGATGTACCAGGGACGTTGCAGCCAGAAGCTGGGGAATCACAAGGACGCGTTAAGCTATTTCGGGGAATTGTTAGGGCAACCCGACAACCCCGAGGAATTCCGCACGTTGAAGACGCGTACCCTGCTGCTGGCCAAAGATAGTTGGCAGGCCAGCGGGTTGAATGCCGAGGCGGTCAAGCGGTTGGGGGAGTGGATCGACGGAGCAAGACCGAACGAGACACGCGAGCCCGAGTGGCTTGAACTGCGACTGGGCCTGGCCCGAGCTCAGTGGGCGTTGGCTCAGGATCTGAAGGCCAATAATCCGAAAGATCCGCAGATCCGGCGCCACGAGAGCGAAGCGCGAAAAAACGCCCAGTTCGTCACCCGCACCCCCGGTAACCTGCAGCAGGAGGCCAGGCAGTTTTTGGGCCAGATCGGTATCGAGATCAGCGAGTCCGCAGACGACGACCCGGGGACGTTCGACGAGGCGCGTCAATTGGGACGTGATGCGTTGGATTCCATGCAGACCGCAGGCCTGTTGGTGAACAACCTGCCCAATCGGATCGCCAGGGAGAGCGACGCGGCGCTCAAAGAGGAATTGCAACAGCAACTGGACCAGGCGCGCCAGACCATCGAAACCGCCCCGGACGAAGCCATCCGTTATTTTCGGATGGCGCTGGCGCTGGCGGATGATCAGACCGATATCCGGGACCTGAACATCGTCCGTTACTTTCTCTGCTACCTGTACTTCTCCCGTGGCGATTATCTGGAAGCCGCCGTGATTGGCGAGTTCCTCGCGCGGCGGTTTCCGGATAGTTCGGGGGCTCGCCAAAGCGCCAAGATCGCGATGGCAGCCTACCTGAAACTGTACGCCGAGGTCGAAGGGGATGATCGCCAATTCGAGACCAATCAAGTCGTCAGCATCGCGAACTACATCACGCAGAAATGGCCCGACCAGGAAGAGGCCGTCGAGGCGCTCAATACGTTGATCCCGTTCATGATCCAAGCCGGGGATCTGGATGCGGCCGAACGGTACCTGGCAGATATCCCGGAGGATTCCGCCAAGCGAGGCGACGCCGAGATCACGACGGGCCAGGCGATGTGGAGCGCGTACCTGCGAGGCATGCAAAGGCAGCGAAGGATCGAAAGCGGCGACGAAGAACCACCGGCAGACGACGATCCCGTTTCGGAACAGCAGAATCTGGAAGAACTGAAGAATCGAGCCCAGCGCATCCTGGTCGCCGGCATCCAGCGCATGCAGACCAACGGTGCGGCGAGCGAAGTTTCCGTCACGGCCGCCCTGTCGCTGGCCCAGTTGTATGTCGATACGGGGCAAGCCGACCAGGCGATCGAGTTGCTGGAAGACGCCGCGCTGGGACCACTGGCGCTGGTTCGCGCCGAGCACCCGGCCACGGCGCGCGAAGGCTTTTCTCCCGAAGTCTACAAGACCAGCTTGCGCGCGTACATCTCGTCCCTGCCCACCGCCGAATCGTCCGATGCGGTGATCCGGAAGGCCACCGAGGTGATGGACGCTATGAAAGAGGCGATTCCTGCCGAACAGTTGATCGGCATCTACTACAGCTTGGCCAGGGATCTGGAAGCCCAGATGAATCTGGCGACGGATCAGGCGAAGCAGGCGCTTTCCAAAGGGTTCGAGACCTTCCTGTTGCAGATGCGGGCGACCAGCAACGAATTCTCCGTCCTGAACTGGGTCGCGGAAACGTTCACGGGCATGGCCGCCAGCTTTGACACTCAAAATCAATTGACGGCCGAATCGGCCAGGTATTACCAGTTGGCCGCAGAAACGTACGAAACGATCCTGGACCAGGTCGAGATCGCGGAGGATCGGATGCGGGTCCAGGTCCAATTGCGACTGGCCACCGCCAAACGCCGCCTGAACCGTTTCACGGACGCTCGCGATATCTACACGGCTATCCTGAAGGAGAACCCGATGATGGTCAACGTGCAGATCGACGCCGCGCAGATGTATCAGGATTGGGCGGCGATTCCGCCGGATCGCGAAGCGCTGTTTTTGCGTGCCATCCAAGGCGCCGAGATCGATTCCGCCACCCAAAAACCTGTGATCTGGGGCTGGCAGGGGATCGCCAGTCGCACGGCCAGCCTGCCCCAGTTCCGCAACGTCTTCCACGAAGCCCGATATAACCTGGCGCTGTGCCTGTACAACTTTGCCATGGCCAAAAGCGGATCGGAACGCGAGAAATATCTGGAAATGGCCAACCGATCTATCCGCCAGACGCAACAACTGTTCGGGTCCGGCGAAGAATGGGACGCCTGGAGATCCCAGTACGACCAGTTGATGCGAAATGTCCAGCGAGCGCAGAACCAAAAACCCGTCGGCCTGGATGAAGCCGTGGCTCGAACCCCATGACCAACCCAAGACGGCTCGACCCATACCATGAGGAGTCCGAAAGCATGAACCGAACCATGATCGCCCTGGCCTGCCTGGCGGCGCTGATGCTGCCTCCCGTGGCCCTGGCTCAGAACGACCAGATCTTCGGCAGGACCGGAACGCCGACTCGAGGCCTGATCACCAAGATCAGCCCAACCCAGGTGACGATGCAGTCTACCGGGATCAGCCGGGATTTCGATACCAAAGACATCCAACGATTGACCTTCGGCGATGAGCCGGGCGAATTGCGCACGGCTCGCGATCGGGTGGCGGCCGGACAATTCGAGGATGCGTTGGAAGTTTTGAGGAGCATCAATGTTGCCGGCATCGAAAACAACAATATCCGCGCCGAAATCGGATTCCTGACCGCCTATAGCATGGGACAACTGGCCCTGACCAGCGGCGGTGACCGAGCCGCGGCGATCACCCAGATGATGAGCTTCATGCGGGAAAACCCGAACACCTATCGGTACTTCGAAGGCGTCGAGATGCTGGGTGACTTGCACTTCGCCAGCGGCGAATTCGAACAAGCGGCTAAGTTTTACGGCCTGATCGGCTCTCGATCCCCCTGGCCCGAATATCAATTGCGAGCTGCCGTGCTGCAAGGTCGATCCCAAGCCGAAGCGGGCAATCACGAGCAGGCCCTGAGGAACTTTGAACGCGTGCTGGAGTCGGGGCTGAGCACATCGCTGGCGGTCGAACAGAAGCTGCATGCCGCCGTGGGCCGCGCCGTCTGCCTGGCAGCGACCGGCAAGGCCGAAGAGGGGATCAAAGTCATCCAGGATCTGATCGCGAAGAACGATCCTAACGATCCCGAGGTTTTCGGTCACGCGTACAACGCACTGGGCGCCTGCTACATGCAGATCGGAGCGACCAAAGAAGCCCTGCTGGCCTACTTGCATACGGATATTCTGTACTTTACGAATACCCAGGCCCATCCCGAAGCCTTGTACCACCTGGCCAAATTGTGGGACCAGGTCAATCGGTCCGATCGGGCGGTACGGGCTCGCAGTTTGCTTCAAAGCCGTTATCCGGCCAGTCGCTGGGCTGCCAGGCTGTAGCCATGGGTACCCGAGAAAACTTGAACAGGAGTGAGGATGGGGCGATCGGCAGGTGCTTTACCCACCGACCGATTGCCGTTTAGAATAGAACCGCATATCTCGATGGGACCATCGAATTTCCCGTAAAATTTTCAAGAGGGTGGAGAGAAGAACATGCAGCAGTGTAATGAAAGCGGTCCGTGGACTCTGGCCCGGTTCTCGGTTTTGGCTGTAATTTTTGCGTTGGTCGGCCTACTGACGGTATTCGCCGCCGGGCCCATGGCGATCGCTCAGGACGAAGACGTGCCCGCCGAAGCCCCAGCGGCTCCGCCGCCGCCCACGCCCACGCCCACCGACGAGGCGCCGCGAGAGATGAGCTATCTGGCGTGGGTCTATGAAGCGTTAGGGCCGGGCTACATGATCGTGTTCCTCGGATTGTCGTTCACGCTGGTCGCCCTGTTCGTCATGAACCTGTTGACCGCACGCCGCGAGAATGTCTGCCCGCAACACCTGCTGGAATCGTTCGAAGCTCACCTGAACGAACAACACTACCAGGAAGCGTACGAGCTGGCGAAAGCCGACGAATCGATGCTGGGCATGGTCCTGTCCGCCGGACTGGCCAAGCTGTCGATGGGATACCCCCAGGCGTTGGAGGCCATGCAAGAAGTCGGCGAAGACGAGAATATGAAGCTGGAACATCGCTTGAGCTATTTGGCGCTGATCGGCACCATCAGCCCCATGGTGGGCTTATTCGGAACGGTTCACGGGATGATCGCCTCGTTCCAGGTGATCGCTGCCGGAGGCTCGACTCCCAAAGCCTCCGATCTGGCTCAGGGCATCTCGACCGCGCTGTTCACGACCTTGATCGGTCTGGCGATTGCCATCCCGGCGATCGCCGCGTTCAACATCCTCAGGAATCGAGTCGCCCGACTGGTTCTGGAAGTCGGTATTTGCAGCGAGGACATGATGAGCCGGTTCCAGAACGTCGGCGGCCAAAAGTGAGGTTTCCCCCGACGCGCTGCCGTCAGCAGTAAGCGTCCAGCGGAGTCCAGATTGCGATGAGAATTAAGAAGAAATCATCCGAGGTGGTTGGCGGCGACATGACGCCGATGATCGACATGACGTTTCAGTTGATCGCCTTTTTCATGGTGCTGATCAATTTCACCCAGGCAGAACAGGACGACCGGATCGTCTTGCCGGACAGCGAACTGGCCAAACCTCCGGACGGGCCCCTGGAATATCCGATCACGCTGCACCTGACCAAGGAAGGCACCGTGATCATCGGCGGAGAAGAAATCCCGATCTCCGGCCTGCAACCTTATCTCAGTCGCGAGGCCAATGTGCTGCGTATCCGCGGCAGGCCCCTGTCCGATGCCACCATCGTCATCCGCGGCCACAAGGATGCACGAACGGGCAGAGTGCAGGAATTGATCAAGGAATGCCAGAGCAGCAATTTCGAGAAGTTCGCCTTGCGAGCAAAAGAGGACGTCGGGAACTAAGGCCACCTGCGTGGCGGTGACGGAGACGAATCATGAAAGTCCGCAATCTTTCCAGCAACCGGTCCGACAAGGTCGAGATCCCGATGACGCCGATGATCGACATCGTGTTCCAGTTGCTGGTATTCTTCATCATGACGTTCCAAATCGTCGCTCAGGAAGGCGACTTCAACATTCGGATGCCGCTGGCAGCGATGAGCGAAGGACCACCGCCCATCGATCAACTTCCACCGATGGTCGTGCGCATGCAAGCCGACTCGCAAGGCAACCTGGCTCAGATCTCGCTGAACCAGCGCCCCATGGGGGTCAGCATGCAGCGATTGCACGACGAGATTCGTCAGGTGATCGGCGATGATCGTGGACCGGGCAGCGTGCAGGAGACGGCCGAAGTCGAACTGGACTGTGACTACCATCTTCGCTACGAACACGTGATCGAAGCGATCACGGCCGTTTCCGGCTATCTGGACGGCAGCGGAAACATCGTCCGGCTGGCCGAGAAGATCAAGTTCGCGCCCCCGCGCGCCGCTCCCTGACCACCCTGGTGGCATCAACCCCGTAAGGGCCGGCAAAGAAATAAATGTCGGATTGGTTTGATGGTGCCCCACGGGGTCGGGAGTCGTTTTCGGGCAACGACGAACCACATGGTACACGCTTTCTCCGAAAACGACTCCCGACCCCTTCGCGCAGATTGGCCAGCTACCCCTGCCCACCCGTCGTTCGCGGAGTCGGAGAACCGGAGCTACGTCAGCCCCAGATTCTTCCATGCTCTTCGCACGTCGGGGGCGTCCAGCAAGTCCCGGAACCGTTCGATCGCTGGCCGATCGACTCGTCCCGCAGGCACCACGAAATCGTACCGCTCCTCGGTCAACGGCAGAAACCCCAAGCCACCCCGCTGGGCCGCGCCGCTAATGGCGACTCCCCAATCGGCTCGACCTTGCACGACGGCGGCGACCACCCCGTTGTGGCTCCGCGATTGCACGGCATAGCCCGGCGGCTTGGCCCCGTCCAACAAACGATCGATCAGGATCCGCGTTCCGCTGCCCTGATTGCGGTTGACCATCATGCAGGCCGGATCGTTTTTGACTCGCGTTACCGCCGATTCCGCCGTTTGCCCCTCGAAACGCAGGTCCCCGGGGTCGGCCACGGGGTCGGGAGTCGTTTTCGGGCAACGATCAACCACATGGTACACGCTTTCCCCGAAAACGACTCCCGACCCCTTCGCGCAGATTGGCCAGCTACCCCTGCCCACCCGTCGTTCGCGGAGTCGGAGAACCGGAGCTACGTCAGCCCCAGATTCTTCCATGCTCTTCGCACGTCGGGGGCGTCCAGCAAGTCCCGGAACCGTTCGATCGCTGGCCGATCGACTCGTCCCGCAGGCACCACGAAATCGTACCGCTCCTCGGTCAACGGCAGAAACCCCAAGCCACCCCGCTGGGCCGCGCCGCTAATGGCGACTCCCCAATCGGCTCGACCTTGCACGACGGCGGCGACCACCCCGTTGTGGCTCCGCGATTGCACGGCATAGCCCGGCGGCTTGGCCCCGTCCAACAAACGATCGATCAGGATCCGCGTTCCGCTGCCCTGATTGCGGTTGACCATCATGCAGGCCGGATCGTTTTTGACTCGCGTTACCGCCGATTCCGCCGTTTGCCCCTCGAAACGCAGGTCCCCGGGG
>REEF01000998.1 GCA_007695205.1 Planctomycetaceae bacterium | reverse complement strand
GGCTGGCGACCAGGCCGCAAGCCATCAAGACTGCGGTCGTCTGGCGAACAAACTGTTTTTGGTTTTGCATGGTTAACCTTTATTCTTTTGAGCCAATTGCAACCCCTCTTTCGCGTAACCGGCGGGACGCAAAAGAGTTTTCCTGCACCACCACCGACCAGCAGGGTAGGCATTGTTTCATGCTGCCGCCTTGGTGAGGCGGGTATAAAGTGTGGGGGATAAGTGCAGCAGTTTGAGCATGCGTTACACCCGATTCCAACGCCACCCGAACATCTCGAACAAACGCGTCTCGATCAGCGCCGAACGGCGAGATGAAGCGCATCAAGGAATTCGCCCCGCGTGGTAACGTCCGGCTTGTACTTCACCTCGACGCCAGTAGCCGCCATCCAGGCATCGGCGGTTTCCGGCGCAAGCAATTCGTTGGGTCGTGCTGACCAACCGGGTAGAAGCCCTCGCAGACCGAAGTATTGGATCGCCGCGTAATGCGCATCACCCGGCGACACATCGTCATAATAAATCAGCACGGCTCCCGCCTGGACCAGTCGTTCCTGTAACGTCTCCCGGCAAACCCTGGCCATCGGTTCGCCACGGGCCAGACTCAACGCTGCCGCTTCTCCGGCCGCATGACCCAAGGCCATCCAGCACGGTTCCATGCGAAGTGTGCCGAAGCCTGCATGGGTGGCGGACACCGCCACGGTTGTCAGCAGGTTGTCCAGCGGCGCATCCGGCACCATGACGTCGAACGGTACGGTGTAGGGACGCGTGCCGAAGCTCATGAATCCGTCCAGATGATACCGGTCTGGTTCTCGTTTGCGGACCGAATGGGAGTCGATCGGATAGTGGCTGGCCGTGACGCTGCCTCGGTGAATGGGCGGACGCGGACTGTCGGGCGCGGGCACCGAATCATGGGCCGTGAAGGTATAATGACCGCGAATGCGCCGGCCTTCGCGCACATAAACCTGCCGGGGCCAATGGTCGTTGTCCGTGTATTCATCGGCTGCCAGGCCCCATTCCAGCGTCCTGGCTCTGAACTCCGCCGGCAGTTCGGCGTCATGCTGGACGAACCAGAGCAATCCCTGAATGTAATCTTGTAAGCGGCCGGCATACCGGTCGCGCCACGCCCAGGAGGCGGTCGGCCAGGGCCAGTTTTCCTCCGGCAGATTGGTGGAAAGAAAGGCGGCGTGCTGGTTGTTCGCGTCCACCTTCTCGTTGGGTTTCCCCACCATGTTCGTCACACGCCCGATCCCGTCAAACGCCATTTCGCCCCGGGTCGCCGGATCCGGGTTGGGCACCGGAATCCGGTTCTCCTGCAAATCAAGGATCAGCGAGACATACTCCTCCCGGTCATACCGGGCCGGGCGGACAATCGGAACCCGGTTGTCCGGATTCCGGGTCAAACAGAGCCGGAAGTTGTAGGCCTGAATCCCGTTGTCGGCCAGACCAGTCGAGCCGGGTCCAACCGAACCGCCCCAGTGTTTGTAGATCACACCGGCCATGGGCTCGTCGAACTCGTCGCGCCCCTCGCGCCCCAGCCGATAGGGGACACCGGCCGCCGCGCTGAGATCCCCCTCGTAGGTGGCATCGATAAAGATCCTCCCCGCGAACCACTCCTCGCGGCCGCTCGGACGGTGCAGCACCCGGATCTCCTTGATGCTGCCGTTTTCCTTCCGAACATGGTGCGGGTCCGCGTCGAACTGGTGCAGCAAACGGACATCGATCTCCGCGTGTTCAGCCAGCAACTCGTTGAATACACGCTCAGCCACCCGCGGTTCAAAATGAAATCCCCCGCGCGAAGCGTTTACCTGGGGCGAACCCGCCCCGTAGACCGCCACATAATGATCCCTCACCCGGTCCACAAACTCGCGAAATAGACCGCCTCCCACCCCGCGCGTCTGAATGTCGGTCGCGCCCAGCCCGTTGGCCGGCATACCGCCCACGTGATCGTACCGCGACAACAGCACCACCGTGTGACCAGACCGTGCCGCAGCCACGGCCGCCATGATCCCCGCGGGTGTGTCCCCCACGACCACCACATCATGCGCCCGTGCCTCGAAAGAATTCGCACGCCCCTGCGCGTCACGGGATTCCAACCCCTCGTCGGCACGCAGGGCTCGAGGGAAGGTGACCGCCAAAGCCAAGCATCCCAATCCGATCCAGTTCAATATGTTGCTTCTTGTAAACATGATTCTTTTTCCTGTTTCGCGGGCCAATTGAAAATGGCCCTGTTTTGTTTTGTGGTCGAATCCTCCCTCCCGAACGTCTTCAAGCGAGCTTGCCATGCTCGCTTGAAGGCCACTCGGGGAAGGTACAAGAACAAGAAATGCGGGTCAGCGCCTTTTTACGCGGGGCAACTCGCCGCTCCAGTCCGCTACCACCCGTTCCCCGCCCTGGTCGATACGCAGGATACCGTCCTTCAAGGTCATTACCGGGCTTTCGGCCAACGGCCAGTTGTCGAAATCCACCTCGCGCCGTCTGCCGTTAATCCACAGGTCCGGGACGATCTTGATGTGGCCTTCGGCGTCCTCGCTGTAGTCCGTGTCGTAGCGGAAGCGCAATTCGTCCCCG
>REEF01000009.1 GCA_007695205.1 Planctomycetaceae bacterium | reverse complement strand
CCCATCCGCGACCCTGACGCGTACGGGTCTAGCGCCATCGATCGTGGGCACGATACCGTACATGTCTCCGGAGCAGGCAGCCGGGGCCGCTGAAAAACGCAGCGACATTTTCGGGTTAGGGGCCATCTTGTACGAAATCCTTACCGGACATCCGCCGTATGAACCGCGTCCCGGAGAAATGGTGGACGACGTATTGTGTCGTGTGCGGGCGGGCGATTACCGGTCTCCGCGGCAAGTTCGCAAAGCTGTACCGCGGCCACTGGAAGCCGTGTGCCTGAAGGCCTTGTCTTGGCACGTCGAGGATCGCTATCCCGGTGCTCTGTCGTTGGCAGACGATCTGCGGCGTTGGCTGGCGGACGAACCTGTGTCGGTGTATCCGAACGGAATCCACCACCGCTTGGGTCGGCGGTTCCGGCGGCATACGGGAGCGGTGATCGCAACCGCCGCCTTAGTGATTCTCATGCTGCTAGCCGCCTCGGTGGCTGGCTACAACGCGGTTCGCAACCAGCGGCGGGAGGTGGCGTTGCAAGAATTGCACCGCATCCGCGCCAGCCAGCGGCGGGAGGGGTGGTCGATCCGTAGCTGGGAACTGGTCGAACAAGCCGCGCAGGTCCGGGTGGGAGGCGACCTGCGCGACGCGGCAGTGGCCGCGTTGTCGGGGCTGGATGCTCGGCGGGTTAAACGCTTCGACTTCGAAACCTATTCGGTGGCTTTCAGCCCCGATGGGGAACGTCTGCTGATCGGCGGATACGGCTCGGACGGCACTCGCTGGTGGGACCGTCGTCAGGACGAACTGTCGCCGCCGTTGCTGCTCGGTCCCGGCCCGGTCGGCTTTGCAGCCGACGGGTCGCCTTGGCAAGTGGTTTCGAAATCGTCCTTGCGCTACGAGATCTGGAACGTGGAAAGCCGAGCGGTGGTCTGCGAACTGGAAATCCCCTTCGACCAAGCCGATTTGCCCGAGCGGTTGCAGACGCTGCCGGTGATGGCGCTGTCGGCTGGCGGAACGTTGCTGGCCGCGTCGCCCGTGCTGCCGGACGGCTCACCCATCATCGCCTTGTGGAACGTGTCGCAGCGGCGGCTCATCCGGCAGTGGCCGATGAAAGCTCGATCCATCGCGTTCAGCCCTGATGACGAGCTGATGGCTGTGGGAGATGCCGAGGGCCGGATCCATCTCTGGTCCGTGTCGACGGGCGAGGTTATCGCCGAGTTGGCCAGCGATTCGGTCAGTGTCACGGCGCTCGGGTTCGGCCGGGACGTATTCCAAGCGACCGGCCCGGACACCATCCCTTGGCTTCTGGCGACCGGCGATGCCGGCGGGACGGTCACGGTCTGGGATCTGAACCGCCGGATCCCTCGCAGCTACAGTCGCGGATCTCAGCATCACATCTATCGTGTCGAATTCAGTCCCGATGGTGTCACACTGGCCTCTTGCGGGCGTTACTTGGTCAGACTGTGGGATGTCGCTAGTGGCCGACTGCTGCTGGATGTTGCCGCTGGCAACACCATGTACGGCCTAGCCTTTTCGCCGGACGGTCGGCGCTTGGCGTTCGGATGCATCGAGGCGTTCACCAGCCCGGGGCGGGTGGAGGTTCTGGAGCTGGAAGATGGCCGGGGCATTCGGACCTTGCGGGGCTTGCCGACGGCGGTGATCAAAGTCTGTTTTTCCTCGGATGGCCGATTGCTGGCGGGTTTGTCTCACGACTGGAAAGTGGGTATCTGGGAGGTGGTATCCGGACGCCTCTTATGCGTGCTCCGGGTTCCGGAAGGCTATTTCACCGACAATACGGATCTGTACTTCGACCCCGAGGGCCAGCAGATCGCCTTTGCGTCGGGCACGCGGGCCACAATTTGGGATGTGGCCACCGGCGCGTTGAAAGGCGAGTGGCAGTTGCCGCCGGGCCTGAACGATCTTGTCCGCTTTCACCCGGACGGTCGGCTCCTGCTGTTCCGCACCGAGACCCGTGAAATGCAGGAGGGGCCGTTCACTCACGCTCGGCCCGACCAGCACCCGCGCGTCTGCCGGGTCCGGGATCTATCCAGTCCCGACCCGGAAAAGTCATTGGCGGAGATCACGCACTTCGATTGGTACGTTTTCGGCATCTACGCTTCTTCGGACGGCAAGCAGACGTTCATCGAAGGCATTCACCACGGTCCCGACGGTAAATCCCGCTCGGTACGCGCCTTTGACAGCTTAGACGGGCGTGAACTTTGGTCGTTGGATAACCCAACGGATGACACCTCCTGCATGTTGGTCATCGATCCAACTGACAAATTCCTCCAGGTGGGACGCCGTGACGGCACGGCGCGCCGGATCGATCTTCTGACCGGCGAGTTTCTGGGAGAAATGCGCGAGTACGGGGCATTGAGTGCTGGCGGCGTTTACGGCGCCATCGGTGTCCGGATCTATGGGCTGCGCGAGGATTCCGATACCCTTCTGCTGGATCTGTCGGGGACGAACACAGCCGGTTGCCTGCAACCCGAATTCAGTCCCGACGGACGACTGTACGCCTGGGGTAGCCGCAGTGGTGAGGTGTTCCTGTGCGACATTCAACAGACCCTTCGGCGTCTGG
>REEF01000010.1 GCA_007695205.1 Planctomycetaceae bacterium | reverse complement strand
GAGTTTCTGATGATCGACGATCAGAAGCTCGTCTTCGAGACGGTGCTCGAAATCGCCGACCTGGGGCAGAACGCCGGCAAGCAGGTGCTCATCGTCGAAGGTGGGCCGGGCACGGGGAAATCCGTCGTCGCCATGAACCTGCTCTCGGAACTCACCAGCCGCTACCAGACCGTCCACTACATCACCCCCAACCGGGCACCGCGCCAGGTCTACGAAGGGCGGCTCACCGGAACGATGACCAAAAGTCGCTTCACCAACCTGTTCAAGGGCTCGGGCTCCTACGACAGCAACAAACCCGACAGCATGGACGTCCTGCTCGTGGACGAGGCCCACCGATTGGTAGAGCGCTCCCAGTATCAGAAGAGCGGCACCAACCAGACGCGGGACATCATTCGCACGGCGAAGACCAGCGTGTTCTTCATCGACCACGCCCAGCAGGTCACCTGGAAGGACACCGGCTCCGTCGAGGACATCGAATACTGGGCCCGAGCACAGGGGGCAACCATCCAGCGCGCCGTGCTTCAGTCCCAGTTTCGGTGCAACGGCTCTGACGGCTACCTGACCTGGCTGGACCAGGTTCTCCAAATACGCGAGACAGCGCAGGATGATCTCGCCGACATCCCCTACCACCTGGAAGTGGTCGATTCCCCGACAACGCTGCGCGACCGCATCATCGAAATGGATCAGCAAAGCCGGAAGGCCCGACTGGTGGCGGGTTACTGCTGGAATTGGCTGAGCAAAAAGGACCCGAACGCCTGGGACATCACCTTTCCGGAGCATGACTTCCGCATGCAATGGAACCTGAATAATGACGAGGGGCGTTACCTGGAGAAGCCCCACTCCATCGACCAGATCGGCTGCATTCACACCGTGCAGGGCCTGGAGATGGATTACGTGGGCGTGATCATCGGACCGGACCTAGTTGTTCGCGATGGCCGTGTCATCAGCCAACCGTCGGAGCGCGCCTCAAGCGACCGTTCGCTGCACGGCTACAAGGGCGCACGAAAAACATCACCGGGCGACGCCGATGCCCGCGCAGACGCAATCGTCCGGAACACCTACCGCACGCTGATGAGCCGGGGCCTGAAAGGCTGCTTCATCTACTGCACCGACCCCGAAACACAACGGTATTTCAGGGAACGGATCGCGGCAGCCTTTTCCGCCGAGGAACCAACCGCAATCGAAAACCTGCAAACGCACGAATCGACTGCAAAGACAGCAAACGCCGATAACTCAGAGCCGAACCCAGACACCCCGAGGTTGATCCCCGTTGAAGACGTAACCCCAAGCGATAACGCCATCCCGTTCATCGACCTGGAAGCCGCTGCCGGGGGATTCTCAGAGGGCTTCGCCGGAACGGAAAGCCTGGATCACGCGGACACCTGGCTCGTACTGCCGGACCTCTACCGTGCCCGGGTCGGCCTGTTCGCCATGCGGGTGGTCGGTGAATCCATGAACCGCCGCATCCCCAACGGTTCCCTGTGCCTGTTCGAAGCAACGCCCGGCGGCTCCCGCAGCGGCCGTGTCATGCTCGTCTACCACCGCGACATCCAGGACCCGGACAACAATGGCGGCCTGACCGTCAAGACGTATCAGAGCGAGAAGGTCATCAAACCTCATGGCGAATGGCATCACCACCGCATCACCCTCGCCTGCGACACCTTGAATGACGGCTATGAGGACATCGTGCTGGAAGGCGCAATCGCCGGGGAGTTGCAGGTGTTAGGAGAATTCAAGGGAATTCTGGACGAGCCATCGCAATAAAGCCGAAAGCCTGAAGGCCCGTCCGTGCGTCTTCTGGATTTTCCGTTCGCCGACGCTTGCGGGGTTTCTGTCGTGGCGCCGAACTCCGGCAGTTGCAGACCTGCGCCGGTGGGAGGAACCTTGGCCACACTGTATCTCGGATAGGGATTTCCAACTTGCAGCCTGCACTCATCTTTCTCCTTCTGCTTGCCGCCGTGGTGGCCATCGTTGTGGCAAGCATCTCCCTCTGGCGCTACGTGGATTATCGACGACGTCCCCGTCGCACACCCCTGAGCACTGGCCTGTTACGCCCTCCGGGCCATTCCCTCGCGCAGCAAATCAAGAAACTGGAGGCCGCGCTGGACCAGTCGGCCATTTACGTCGTGGTGACGCCAGTCATTATCACCACGACCATTTTCGGCCAATGGGCATTGAGCGGGAACCCTCCGGGCAGTGGACTTATCGCACTATTCGCCGTCCTGTTTGGCCTGTTCTTTGTCTACCTGCTTTACCGCGTCATCCAGCTAATGAAGCGGCGCCGGAACATGCAGCTCGGCTACGACTGCGAGCTGGCCGTGGCACAGGAACTGAACGCCCTCGCCCGGAAGGGCTATTACGTTTTCCACGACGTACCGGCTGACGGCTTCAACATCGATCATGTCACCGTGGGCCCTACCGGCGTGGTCGCTATCGAAACGAAGGGGCGCCCCAAACCACTCGGCAAGGACGGCCGAGCCAACGCAAAGATGCGTTTTGAACAGGGCCGTCTTCAGTTTCCTGGATGGTCCGAACGCAAGCCCTTGGATCAGGCAACGCGGCAGGCCAAATGGT
>REEF01000476.1 GCA_007695205.1 Planctomycetaceae bacterium | reverse complement strand
GCCGGCTGGTCCCGCGACCCGGCGTCGTTTCCGTACTGGGACAACGACCCGGCGCAACTGACGGGAGTTGCTTACTTCAGCTATTTCGAGATCCTGAACCAGCGCTGGCCCAACCCGGACGCAACCGCGGTGCTGGACAGTGCCCGGCCCATGTCAGCCAGGCATAGTGCTCCGGTGCTGACCTTCACGCACGGCGGCCTGCTGGCCGACGGCCCATCGGAGGAGACGCGACCGTGAGCAAACAAGTCAGCCTGGGAGTAGTGTTGTCGGCTGCCGTTTGGGTAGTGCTGCCGTCCTGGACAGCGGCTCAAGCGCCCTCGGTCGAGGAGCCGACGGCTGCGTTTCAGGCGCGGGGGGCGGCGGAAGCCGAAGCATGGCGTCAGGGGGCGCGGCCGGCTTTGATCGACTTACTGAGACTGGACCGAATCCAACCGTGGACGGGGCCGGAAGAGCAGCGAGTGACGTTGGGCGAGCCCGAGGATTTGGGCACGTACACTCGGGCGGATGGTCGTATCTGGACGGAACCCGACATCCAAGTTCCCTTCTGGTACCTTCGGCCGAAAGGACCGGGACCGTTTCCGGTCGCCGTGCTGCCGCATGGCCACGACCAGATCGGCCGCAACACGTACGCGGGCATCGCCCGCGACCAGCAACACGCGGACAAGATCCGACGCGAGGATCGCGATGTGGCCGTGCAAGCGGTCGAGAAAGGCTTCGTGGCAATCGCACCCGTCGTCCGTGGTTTCGGAGAGTTGGGGTTGCCCGCCAGCTTGGGGCGAGCGGACAGCACCTGCGTCAGCCTTTGGCACCATCAGCTACTTCGCGGTCGGGTGTTGACGGGTGCCCGCGTCTGGGACGTGATGCGGATTCTTGATTGGGCATTGGATCTGCCGGATACGGATCCGGATCGGGTGCTGGTCATGGGCAACTCGGGCGGTGGTATGGTCACCAGCTTTGCCGCCGCTTGCGATCCTCGGATCACCGTAGCCGTCGCCAGTTGCTCGTTCTGTTCGCTGGTGGGCGTCCGGGGCCAGATGCATCATCACCCCTGCAACATCATTCCGGGCATGTCCCGTTTCGGTGAATTCTGGGATGTGCATGGTTTGATCGCGCCACGATGGTTGTTGCTGGTCCATGGCCAGAACGATCCGTTGTTCCCCATCGAGGAAGTCGAACGCTCGGTCGAACAGGTCCGCCGCATCTACGCGATTTCCGGCGCCGATGACCGCTTCGACCACCGATGGGGCTCGGCAGGTCATCGATTCTACAAAGATCTGATGTGGCCGTTCATCGACGCTGCCATGGCTCGGTGACCGAAAAGGTTTTATCGACCCCACCACTGTTGGGCGCGGGTCTCTGACCCCGCCGAAACCACCGACCGTAGGCCTCCCTACCCTCGAGATGTTGCCAGCGTTGACCATGCTGTGAGCCTTCTCGACGAAACCCCACGTTAACTCATGGGGCGCTGTACTGATGCATATAGTCTTTGACTCGCAACTTCCGTGCCGTGTTTTCCGAGGACATGTAGCGAACTTTGCCGAAAATGGGACGCTCCGGGCCCCAAGCGCGATCGTACCGCCCAAGGACCCAGAAGATACCACTGTACGAATTCGGATTCCGGCCGTCCAACGCGTACTTGTTGTTCAACTCGATCAACGTCGCCAACGCTTCGCGCGGATTGGGGGACCACTCGAGCACCTTCTTGCCCCACAGCATTCGCAAATAATTGTGCATGCGACCTTCTCGGACTAACTGACGCTGCGCCGCGTTCCACAGCGGATCGTGCGTTTCGGCCGCCTCGAATCGTTCCAGATCATATCGATAAGCCCGCTGGTCGCCCTCGTGATCGGCCAGCGTCTTTTGTGCCCAGGCTGGTAGCGATTCGTAGCGGTCGTAATCCTCGCGTTGCCAGCACATGTTGTAGCCCAATTCGCGCCAGGTGATCAGCTCGTCCAAAAACGACTCGACGTCCGGACTCGCACCCCACCAACCCTCGCGACTGCCGTTGGCTTTCGCGGCGATGCAATCCGACGACCAGCCGTCATGATCCACCACCGCAGCAAAGATTTGGTGCGCGGCGATGTGACCGAAGTGCAGGTAGGGTGATAACCCACTGGACGCCTCGACATCCGGCGCGTTTCGCTCCTGCGAATAGCGAGCCAGTCGCTGGTCCACAAAGGTCTGCAGAACGGTCTCCGCCTGACGTGAACCGCCAACAATCGCCGATGGTGTGACGGAATGATCGATCGGCAAGGCCGCCAGGGCGGACGGCTTGTCCAAAAAGTCCTGGAGCCTGGCGGGCGGCCATCGCCGAGTCACATCGCCAGGCAACTCGGGCAGCTTTGGTAATCGGCGACCCTTCAATGGATCCGGATCCGGGAACTGGTCCAGATGCGGCCGCAAGTGCTTTTGCAGAAAACGACGAAAGTCCACTGCCCGAGCAAAAACGCGGTCGGCGGCCCGCAACGGCAGGATGCCGTTGCTGTCGATCAACTCGAAACGTACCGGGATCTGGCGCGAAGCCGACGCGATCATCGTGGGCAGAAAGAAGCAGGGAAAATCGTCGCTGATCACCACGCAGGCTCGCCGAGCCAACTGGTTCAGCAAACCGCGGCCATCCCCTTCTTGCGGCTCGATGTAGGGATAATAAAAAACTCCGGCCCCATCCAAACGACGTTGATTCTCCAACATGCCCTGGATGACAAACCGGTGTAGGCGGTCGCTGGCCCATCGATAACCGCAACGCAACGCCTCGAAAACGACCAGCGGTTTTTTCAAATCCCGAGCCCACTGAACCGCACGTTGCAGGGAAAAATTCCAGCCGGTTCGGCGATTGGCGATCATCCAGTACAGAACATAATCGCCATCCGCCCGGAAATCAGAGTCATCGCCGGACGTTCGAATTCGTGTTTCCGGAATCGAATCACCTGCCTGTCGCGTCACGACGCCATCCGCTACTTGGCTGCGTCCAAGGCTTCCTGCAGACGCGCCTTGGGCTGAGCACCCACAAAACGGCTGGCTACTTCGCCGCCCTTGAAAACCAATAAGGTCGGAATGCTGGTGATCCCGTACTCCTGAGTGCACTTGGGGTTTTCGTCGATATTGACCTTACCGATCTTGACCGCACCCTGGTTCTCGGCTGCCAATTCTTCGATGATCGGCGTGATCTGACGACAAGGTCCGCACCAGGGAGCCCAGAAGTCCACGAGCACCGGCTCGGCGGCTTGCTTGACTTCGCTGTCGAACGTGTCGTCGGTTAATTCGGTTACGTTATCACTCATGCTTCATTCTCCCGATGGTTCAGAATCCCATTTTTCGAGTTCCGGCAAGTCGCCCCTCGCCAAGGAAGGGGCACCGAACGTTCAAGCCCAACCGGAACGGTGAACAGCGATTTTATCGGGTGGCAAGGCATGCTGTCAATGAACGCATGGCGAAGAAGGCCGGACTGACGGGAAAAGGAGCAAGTTCTTGGAAAGAAGCGTCAAACATCCCGTCAGACCGGCTCTGAACAAACGTAGGTCACGAAGTCGCGCAGTCAAGAAAAACCGTGCGATGAAGAGGAATTCCCGCTTCTTGCTGTTCCCTAGGAACCCAAACCGCCGGAAACGGCGAATAGATGCAGCGCTTGTTTGATCGGCAACACCTGGTGGACTCGCAAGATCTGGATGCCCTGACGAGCCAATGCCAGCGAGATACCGATCGTTGCTGCGGTTCGATCTGCCTGCTTGTCACCCAGTTCGCGAGCGATAAACCCCTTACGCGAGTGGCCTACCATCAGGGGGCAGCCCAGCGAGTGATAGCGGCCGCAATTGGCCAACAGGGTCAGGTTGTGCTCGTGCGTTTTGCCGAACCCAATCCCCGGATCTAGGCAGATCCGCGAAGCGTTCAGACCTTGCTGGACCAAGTGATCGCGCCGTTGTCGCAGGTAATCGTGGATATCTTGGACAACATCTCGATACTGAGGATTGTCTTGCATGGTCTGGGGCGTGCCCTGCATGTGCATGACGCACACCCCCACTTCTGTCTCGGCGGCCACGCCGGGCATCGCTGCATCGCCCTGCAACCCGGTAACATCGTTGATGATCTGGGCTCCGGCTGCGATCGCTTCGGCCGCTACCTTGGCTTTCGAGGTATCGATCGATACCGGTACGCGGGTCTGCTCGCACAACGCCTGGACGACCGGCATCACGCGTCGCAGTTCCTCACTCTCGCTGATCGGTGTCGAGTAGGGACGGCTGCTTTCTCCACCGATGTCCAGAATATCCGCGCCCTGCTCGACCAGCTTCAACCCCTGCTCGATGGCCGCACTGGCCTCGAAGAAACGTCCGCCGTCCGAAAAGCTGTCAGGCGTGACGTTGATGATCGCCATCAGACGCGGAACCGTCGCAAATCGCAATTCCATAGATCGTAACTGCCAGCGATCGGCTCGCGAGGCAACTCGTTGCGTCGCAGAGCAGTGGCGGTCGCCCGGGGCGGGGGTGGTGTCATGCGTGTTCATGGCAGGTAAGCATATCGCTTGCGTTGGTTTGTGGCCAGAGGTCCCGGTCAGGTTCGGATTTCTCGTGTCAATGCGTCGAACAGGCGATCGATGTCCTGGCGATGGTTGTACCAATGGCACGATACGCGGAGCCAGTAGCGGTCCTTCCAGAACACGATGGGCACCTCGATCGCATGACGCTGCCACAATGCACGCTGCAATCCGCTGGCATCGCCGGAAGGTAGCGGCGCGTGCCCCATGCAGGTGTACCAACAGCGGTCGTCCGGCGTGATCGGAGTGAGCCCGGTCCATTCTTCCAGCCGATTCCGCGCCTCGGTCGCCAGGCGATATCCATGATCACGAAAGGCATCCAGCCCTGTTTCCTGCAGAAAGTCGATGGCCGCCGGAACGGCCAGCATCGCCGAGGGGTCGCGGGTTCCGCTCCAGATGAATTCGTCGCTCCACGATTCCGGTCGCCGTGGCAGCAGCCGTCCCCAACTGATCTGCGTTGGAGCAATCCGCGACTGGTGCTCACGACGAACGTGCAAGAATCCGCTACCAAACGGAGCGCTTAACCACTTGTGCAGGCTGGCGCAATAAAAGTCGCACCCCAGTGCGGCCAGATCCAGCGGAATCTGGGCGGGAGCATGAGGGCCATCCACACAGACCAGCACCCCGCGTTGGCGAGCCCGCCGCACGATCGTCTCGATAGGCAGCGTGATCGCGGTGGGCGACGTGATGTGGCTGATGACCAGCAGGCGAGTTCGAGGCGTGAACGCGTCAAGCAGACGGTCGACCAACTGATCGGCCGACTCGATCCGATCCGGCAACGCCGCGATCACCGGCTCACTCGCGCCGGCTCGCAAGGTGGCTCGTTGCCAAATCCGATGAACGGCGCCGTATTCGTGGTCGGTCAACAACACCTGATCGTTGTGTTCCAGTCTCAGGCTGTTGGCAACCACATTCATGGCCGCTGTAGCATTTTCCACGAACACCAAATCCTGCGGATCGGCACCGACAAATTCAGCCAGTCGTTGCCGTGCGGACTGCAGAGCAGATTCAAACTGCCGATCGAAGAAGTCCATGGGCTGGCTGTCCAGTTGCTGCTGCCACTGCCGGCGTTGCGCCTGGACCGGTCGAGCCGGCGGTCCGAAGGATCCGTGGTTCAGATACGTCACCCCCGGCCGAAGGTCCCACTGGTTGGACCAGTCTTGCTGCTGATCATCTGCCATCACACAAGTTCCCCCGCGCCACCCGGTCGGATACCATTTTGCGTCCCTTCATCGGCGACGGTTCTTACGGTGCGGTGGCACAACGGACTTGCATCTTGAGCGAATACAGTCCTTGGCTGGCGGTGATGAACAGGGTGTCCCTATCCGGGCCACCAAAGCAGATGTTGGCTGTCCAACGTTCGGGGACGGCGATGTGTCGGATCTGCTTTCCCGTCTTGTCGAACACGGTCACTCCCTTGCCGGTCAGGTAGACGTTGCCGCGATTGTCCATCGTCATCCCGTCCGAACCCAGTTCGCAGAACAGCCGCCGATTGGTCAAGCTGCCGTCCGGCTGGACATCGAAAGCGTAGGTCCGGCCGCCGCGGATATCCGCCACGTACAGGATCTTTCCGTCAGGCGTCCCGATCAGCCCGTTGGGTTGTTGATAATCGTCGACCACCAGCGTCAGTTGCTTGCGATCGGGCGAAAGGTAGTAGATGCCCTGCACATCGATCTCTTGCGGGCCACGGTCCCAGTACGGCCGTTTGTAAAACGGATCGGTGAAGTAGATTCCACCGTCGGGCCGAATCCACAGATCGTTGGGTCCGTTCAGCAGCTTGCCCTGATAGTCCTTGACCACCACCGTGACTTCTTTGTCCGGCGAGATCCGCCACAACTGGTTCTTGTCATCAGCACAGGTCCACAGATTCCCATCGGCATCGAAGTACATGCCGTTGGAGCGGCCACTGGGTTGCATGAAGGTGGTCAGTTCCCCGGTCGTGCTCCACTTCATGATCCGATCGTTCGGCTGATCCGTGAAATAAACATTACCAGCCTCATCTGCGGCCGGTCCTTCGGTAAAGCTGAATCCATCGGCCAGTTTTTGTAGTTCCGCGCCAGGTGCCACGATATCGTCGGCCACACTGACAGTCGGCAGAACAAGAATCCATGCCCCGATCAAAACCAATGTTTTTCCGATTTGACAACGCATTGTGGAATCTCCTTCGTGTTGAGTGTGCGATCGCTGGGCGTACCTCATCTGATGTCAGAGTCTCGCATGCGACGCGATTCGATGCAAGCACCCGCATCTCAGTCGTCCAGCGACGGCAGGACACTTCGTAACCGCTGGCTACCTTGGGCCGTGACGCGGGTGTCGCCGACATCCAGCACTTCCAGGTTTTTCAAGCTGCGAAGGTATTCCATTCCGGTGTCGCCCACCGAGGTGCGAGTGAGCCACAATTCGCGCAGTCCGGAAAGTCCAGCGATGTGTTTCAAGCCTTGGTCGGTGATCGCTGTTCCCGACAGGTCCAGGACCTGCAAGCTGCGAAGATTTCCGATCAGCGGCAGTGAATCGTCGGTAATCCGCGTCTGTTCGACCCACAGTTCACTCAAGCGGGCCAGACCTGCCAGATGCTGAAACCCCTGATCCGAAACGGGCGTCCCGGAAAGATCCAGGATCTCCAGTTCGCCAAACGTGCCGACCAGCGGCATCGATCGGTCGGTGACCCGAGTCTGTGCAAGTGAAAGTTGGTTCATCTTGGTCGCGCGGCTCAGATGAGCCAAGCCTTCGTCCCCGATCGCCGTGCCCGTCAGATCCAACCAGTTCAGATGGACATGGTCGGCCAGGTGTTCCAGTCCCGTATCCGTGACACTCGTGCGCCCCAGCGACAACCGCCTTGCGGTGGGCATGCGGCTCAGGAAAGCCAGGTCTTGATCGGTCACCTCCAGGAATTGCCGATATCGATCATCCAAGGCGGCCAACGGTTCGCCCACCAACGACTCTAAACCCACGGATCGCGTGCGTCCCGCGTACACGGCTTGCAGATACTCCAGGAGCGCCGGGCGATCGAGGCCGTCACGACCATCCATCAACATGGCGGTCATTCCGGCCGATTGGCTGTACAAGCGTCGGATCTCGGGATGCTCTTGCAGATCCCGGCGTCCAAGCAGAATCAGTTGTTCCAGCGGGACATGGAACCGCTCGTGCAGGGCTCGGTAGCGAGCGAATTGCAGCCAATCGGCATCGATACCGCCGACCGTGCAGTAACCGTCCCATTGCTGCAAGGACTCCATGTAAAGCGCGATGCCTTCGACGACCCAGAAGTCGCTGTCCTGGCCGATCTGGGCCGCCACCCGGCCCGTCTCGGCAAACAACTGATGGGTCACCTCGTGATCGAAGACGTTCGGATTCGGTTGATCCTCGGCGAAGAAATACGCGACTCGTCGCCGGTCGTCATAGAAACCGGTCGTCATCTCGATCATCGACTCGACTTGCTTCAATTCGTTGACATACTGCTGGCGATCCCGGAAAAGAACGACGTTGTGCCTGGTCGCTCCGCCGGCGGTCGGCCCGGCGGTCGATTCCAGGCGTCGCTTCAGTGCGGCGGTGTTACTCCAAAAGGGGAAAAACAACTGGCGCCACACCGCATGCAGCACCTCCAGCCGTTCCGCCAACTGCCGCCCCGCCGCCTCGCTGTGCGTGGTGGCGATGCTGAAGTGTTCGGATTCGATCACGTGGTACGGCCCACGGGAGATACCCAACGAGGGCTGAGCCCCGCGCACCTGACGGACGCGGATGCGTGCCGAGGGTCGATGCCAACGGTCGCCGACCTGGCGGTAACCAAGCGCCTGGCGAGCCGTCGCGTGATCGGGGTCTTCGTGCAATACTTCGTGCAGCAACTGGTACGCGCTGGCCGCTGCATCGTGCTGGAGCTGACGCTGCGCCAGTTGGAATAACTCTTCGGCTCGCTGTTGACGTTCTCGAGTCAATCGAGCGTACCATTGCTGGACGATCGTCGGAGCGTCCTCCGCCGGTTTCAATGGATCGTCCGGCGGAGGGAGAAACACGTACTGTCGACGCGGATCGCGGATCGGGAACCAGGCGACGGTGGCCTCGGCCTGCTCGCGAAGGTCCAGCTTGCGGCACAACGCGGCCAGTTCGGCCAGTCGTTGGCGATAAGCTTGGTCCAATGCCAAGCGTTCCGCCGCAGCCCGGGCCGTGGGGTCCTCGTCCGCCCTGGCCGCAATGGGCAGCGTCAGACTAGCCACCAGCCACCCCAACGCGGCGATCCGCCAGCAGCAGCTACCCATTCTCCCGACCATCATCGCGTCCTATTAAGCACCCGGCCAAGTATTTCTTGGTGGAATCGGGCGGAAGGGGTCGGGAGTCGTTTTCGGACGAACTCGTTTCCATATGGTTGATCGTTGCCCGAAAACGACTCCCGACCCCGTTGCGTTACCCATGTCAACCTACCTTGAATAACTAGAAACTCTTGGCCGGATGCATACTACTCCGCCAAGCTGACGCAGATCAGCTCCTTGTCGTTACGCGCAAAGACGCATCGATAGGCAAAGGCCGGATGACTCCACACCAGTGCGCGACCAAACACCTCGTTCGTCGGCTCCAGTATCCGGGCACGGTCCAGTTCCTCGTAGCCTTCCGGGCTGAGTCGGGCCAGAATCAGGTCGCCCTGCTCGTTGAACAAAAAGAAACGATCCTCGTGCTTGACCAGAAACGCCGTTCCGTACCGTCCACGGCGCTGGACATCGCCCAGCGTCGGCTCCCATGTCTCCCAGACTCGTTCCGCTGTCTCCATCCGCACTCCCATCAATTTTCCGGAATTCACATCGCAGCCATAGATCATGCCGTCTTCCAGGAAGGGAGTTGAATTCGCACAGTAGACCGAGTTCCGCGGGTTGCCTCGCCAGACAACTTCCGCTGTGGGTTGCCCGTTCGATTGTCCCAGACGCAGCAGGGCACTGGCTTCGTTGTAAGCGGTCACGAAAAGATGGTCGCCCAACAATCGAGGTGCACAGATGGACATCTCGAAACTCGGTTTCACCGGTACCGTCCAGAATACCTGGCCGGTCATCGGGTCCAGCGAGTTGACGGACTCCGAGTGCCAGATCAGCAATTGCTTGCGACCACCGTGTTCGATCATCGTGGGCGGACAGTACCCTTGAGCCGGCGCGGACAAGGCTCGCCAGATCTCGCGACCTGAATGCCGGTCGAAGGCGACCGCCACGCTGCCGGGTCCACCCACCAGGGCATACAGCACATCACCGTCGACCAGCGGATGAGCCGATACACCCCAGAACGGCGTCTCCGCGCCGTAGTCCTCGACAAAGTCCTTGCTCCACAACACCCGACCGGTTTCGGCGTCCAAACACCACAGGTTTCCTTCGCCGCCCAACGCGTAGACTTTGCCGCCGGCAACGGTAGGAGTGCAACGAGGTCCGCCACCGTACGAGACCCGGTACGGCCGCGGGTACTCGTGCTTCCATAACAAGTCCCCCGTCTTGGCGTCCAGACACAGCACTCGTTCGGTACCTTGCAGCATATCGCGAGCGCCCGGGTTGTTGGTCACCTTGCCACTTTCCAGCACGTAGTCCATCACGAACACTCGTCCGTCCGCTACCGCCGGTCCACTGTAGCCCAACGCAACCGGCGCTCGCCACAGGACTTTGGGACCACCCTCGGGAAACCGTTGCAAAATGCCCGTTTCCCGCCAAACGCTGTCACGCTGGGGACCCAGCCACTGAGGCCAATCGTCGGCAAAACCGGGTGATAACGTCGTTGTCAAACACAACAGGATGCTGAGAAACGCCATTCGCATTGCTGATATCTCCGTGCTATTTGGATCATCGAAACTGGTGGGATACATTTCTATGGTAAGCCCGAAAGGCCCGTTCGCAAACCGGACTTGGACGTCGCAATCGCCGGCGCATAAAAAAACGGGCGAGAAATCGACTTCTCGCCCGGAGCGCACAGGTCGTCAACGACCCATCTGGTGCCAGCCAGACGGGTGGAAACGGGAAGCGGTGCGAATCAGATGTCGTAGTACAGGCAGAATTCGTACGGATGCGGGCGCAAACGTATGGCATCCACTTCCCGCTCCATCTTGTACTTGATCCACGTTTCGATCACATCTGCAGTAAACACGTCGCCGCGGAGCAAGAACTCGTGGTCCTTATGCAAGGCCTCCAACGCTTCGTCCAGCGAACCCGGAGCTTTGGGAACCGCAGCCAGCTCTTCAGGCGGCAAGTCGTAGATGTCTTTGTCCAGCGGATCGCCCGGGTGGATCTTGTTCTGGATGCCGTCGATCACCGCCATCAGCAACGCCGAGAAAGCCAGGTACGGGTTGCAACTGGGATCCGGGCAGCGGAACTCGATCCGCTTGGCCTTGGGACTGGCGCTGTACATCGGGATGCGGCAAGCCGCCGAACGGTTTCGCTGCGAATAGGCCAAGTTGACCGGCGCTTCGTAGCCCGGAACCAAACGCTTGTAACTGTTGGTCGTCGGGTTGGTGAACGCCAGCAGAGCCGGAGCATGCTTCAGGATGCCCCCGATCGCGTAGATGGCCATCTCGCTCAACCCCGCGTAGCCGCTGCCTGCAAACACAGGCTCGGAGCCCTTCCACAGCGAGATATGCGTGTGCATGCCGCTGCCGTTGTCACTGAAGATCGGCTTGGGCATGAACGTCACTGTCTTGTTGTACTTCTTGGCGACGTTCTTGATGATGTACTTGAACATCAACAGTTGGTCCGACATGTGCACCAGTTCCTGAAAACGGAGATCAATCTCCGATTGTCCGGCGGTGGCCACCTCGTGGTGCTGAGCTTCCACGTCCAACCCGCAATCGATCATCGACTGCATCATCTCGTTGCGGATGTTCATCATCTGATCCGCCGGGGGCACCGGGAAGTAGCCTTCCTTGTGGCGCAGCTTGTAACCCAGATTCGGACCTTCCTCGCGGCCCCGGTTCCATTCACCTTCGATACTGTCGATGTAATAGAAGCCCTGGTGAGGCTTGTGATCGAAGCGGATGTCGTCAAAGATGAAGAATTCGGCTTCCGCCCCCAGGTACGCCGTGTCGGCGATCCCCGTGCTCTTCAAATAATTCGTCGCCTTGCGAGCCACGTTACGCGGGTCTCGCGAATAGTCTTCCCGTGTGATCGGGTCTTGGATGTTGCAGATCATCGCCAAGGTCGTCAACTCGGTGAACGGATCGATCCAAGCCGTCTCAGGCTGCGGAACCACCAACATGTCACTCTCGTTGATCGCCTGCCATCCGCGGATGCTCGACCCGTCGAATCCAAGCCCATCTTCGAAAGTGTCCTCGTCCAGCTTGCTGACCGGGATGGTGAAATGTTGCCACAAACCTGGGAAATCCATGAATCGAAGGTCTACCGCCTTGACATCTTTCTCCCGACACAAAGCCAATACTTCTCTCGGAGTCACTAAGCTATTCTCCTGTAAACAATGGGAACCTGAAACTACCAGAAGGATTTTGCCTTCCAGCAATGCAAGCTGCGGGCCAGTGCGTGATGCCAGTCAAAAAAATGTTCTAAATGCCTACTATCAAAAGACTTAAAAAGAAAACCTTCTGGTCCTTTCTTGGCTCCGTGATGCCTCGACATGCTTGTATCCTAAGCATGACTGCTAGTTTTCTGAGCACTGAAGAGAGTTTCTTCGGGGGGTAAACACTTTCATCAAATGCAGGGATACCTGGTGTTCAGTGGCGGCTGGGCTGTTCGTTCGCTCCGGTCATGGTTGCAGGGTCGATCGGCTGTGATACAGTTAGATCTGGCAGTTCTTCATGGTTTTTGGGCGGCGGCAGCCGGCCATTGAGTGGAATTAACTCCGTCGAGAAAAGGATTTACGGTCCATGGTAAGATTCGCGTTTCGGTCCGTGTTCACGATCATGATCATCGGCTTTCTCTGCAGCACAGCCTGGGGGCAGGAGTGGACTCGTTTCCGGGGCCCGAACGGTACGGGGCGTGCGGAGACTGGAAGTTTGCCGGTCACGTGGAACGAGTCGGATTACGCGTGGCGGGTCAGGGTGCCGGGCCAGGGCCATTCGTCTCCGGTGCTGTGGGGGGACAGGATTTTTTTGATGAGTGCCGATCCGGACAAGGCGACGCGCTACCTGCTCTGCTACTGTGCCACCGACGGGGCCGAATTGTGGCGTCGCCAGTACGCCTCGACCCCACACCACCTGCATTTACGGAACACGTTCGCGTCGGGGACGGCGGCGGTGGATCGTGATCGAGTCTATTGGGCATGGGCCACGCCGGAAAAAGTCACTTTTTTAGCGTTGGATCACCATGGGCATGAAGTGTGGAATCTGGACCTGGGGCCGTGGACCAGCCAGCATGGTTTCGGGACGTCTCCTATGCTGTTCGAAGATCTGGTGATCCTGTCGAACAACCAGCAGGCTGAAGAACTGGAATCGGACCAGATACCGGGTGAGAGTTTTCTATTGGCGGTCGAAGCGAGTTCGGGGATCGAACGTTGGCGGACGCCGCGGACCAGCATTCGCGTCTGCTATTCCACGCCTGCCATCTTGCAGTTGCCCGGCCAGCCGCCTGAATTGATTTGCACCAGCACGGCCGAGGGGGTTTACAGCTTGAATCCGCACACGGGTCAGGAGAATTGGCGAGTCCCGGATTGTTTACGCCAGCGAGTGGTCAGTTCGCCGTTGGTTACCGACCGGATGATCTTCGGCAGCACGGGCTCGGGAGGTGGCGGAAACCGTTTGGTGGCGGTCCGGGTTTCGGATACCCCCGAGGTGGCCTACGAAATCCGAAGCAACGCACCGTACGTGCCGTGTGCGTTGGCCAAAGATGATCTACTGTTCTTGTTCAACGATCGTGGAATGGTGTCGTGTGCGGATCTGGAGACCGGTACGATCCACTGGCGCGAGCGGCTGAGCGACGGGTTTTCCGGCTCGCCCGTCTACGGCGATGGCAAGGTGTACGTCATGGCAGATGATGGGACCGTCCTGGTGATCGCAGCCGATCGCCAGTTCCGCTTGCTGGGCCGCAATTCGTTAGGCGAAGCGACTCGATCCACCCCCGCCATCGCGGGAAATCGTTTGTACTTCCGCACGCTTTCGCATCTGACGGCCGTCGGCGCAAACCGATAAGGATCGGCGAAGAAATAACTGTCGGATTTCGTGTGGTGGTACCCAACGCGAACGGGGTCGGGAGT
>REEF01000011.1 GCA_007695205.1 Planctomycetaceae bacterium | reverse complement strand
GTGGAAAACGCTCTCTCCGAAAACGACTCCCGACCCCTTCTGCAAAACGCCACACGAATTCATTTGCCGATGCTTCTTTCTCGAACGATGCTTAGGATCCCGCGGCCAGCCACTGGCGCAAAACGGCCAGATCCTGGCCCAACGCGTCGATGTTCGGCTGGACGCCCGCTCTTGGCAAATGCTCGACGTGCAGCGAGTAAGGACCATGGAAGGGCATCTCGTGCAAACGATGGACAAAGCGTGGATCGACGCGGCCCTGGCCCAACGGAACGTGTGCCGCTCGGCCGTTTTCCCACACGTAGTCCTTCACGCAGATGGCGCCCAGATGAGGCTCCACCAGATTCTGAACGACCGGCCACGCCAAACCGGCCTCGACCATCGCGTGCCGGATGTCGAAGGCAAATCCGATCTGCTCGACCGGGATCTCGTCGATCAAGGACCAAAAGTCCCATACCGTGGCACCGACATAGCGTGATCCCGCATGATTCTGATACAGGCCTTGGATGCCGATTTCGCCGTTCATGGCGGCCAACTCACGGACGACGGACCGCAACGACTCCCATTGCGGCTTGATCGGCCGGTCCAGATCGTAGGTGTAATACCCCATGCGATAGCGTTTCACTCCCAATCCGGCCGCCAGCCGTAACAGCTTTTCGTCCGCCGGCTGGTCCGCCCGGCTGACCGAGGTGGTCATCAACGTGAGCTCCAGGTCGTGTTGCTGCAAGGCTTCCACCAGCTTGGGAAGATCCTCCTCGGCGCGTTCCGGCAGTACCTGGCCTCGAGGCCGTACCGTCGCTTCGATGCCATCGAAGCCCAATCGAGCGATCGTCTCGGCCAGGGATTCGTAGGACAGGGAATCGAGGAACTTGGTAAAGGCGCAGATCGGGTTGGTCGGCTGGTCTGCGGGATTCGCGGCCACCGGCTTGGGGCTGGCAGCCAAGGCGGCGGAAGCCAGGCCGCCAGCGACAAATGTACGACGGGAGAATTCCAGGTTCATCATGTTCGCGGTCTCCATCAAAAAGGAACGTGTCGATGTATTTCGCTAAGGGATTGCGCAGGAATAAGTTGTCCAATTCGAAAGTAGTAGGCACACTCCGTGTGCCGCAACCTGCGGACGGCACACGGAGTGTGCCTGCTACAATTGGTTCGTCGCGGCCAGGATTCCATCGTAAACTGCTTGGCCGATTCGTTCCAGTTCGTCCAATGTGATGGACAAGGGTGGCATGATCACGATGACGTTGCCCAGCGGCCGCAGCCAGACGCCATGCTGTAAAGCGTGATGACAGGCTCGGATGCCTCGTTGCTGCTGCCAGGGATAGGGCTCTGCTGTCTCGCGGTCCCGGACCAATTCGACGCCGGCCATCAGTCCGCACTGACGGACGTCGCCCACATGCTCCAGGCCGGCGATGCGTTGGAGTTGCTCTGCCAACCGTTCGATCTTGGCGGGCATCTGTTCCAAGGTCTGCTCCTCCTCGAACACCTCCAGCGAAGCCAGGCTGACGGCGGCGGCTACGGGATTCCCGCCGTAGGTGTGCCCATGAAAGAATGTCCTCGCTTCGGCATACGAACCCAAGAACGCCTGCCAGACGTCGTCGGTGGTCAACGTGGCCGCCATCGGCAGGTATCCGGCCGTCAGCCCCTTGCCCACACACAGCAGGTCCGGGGTCACCTGTTCGTGTTCACAGGCGAACATCCGGCCGGTGCGACCAAACCCGACGGCGACTTCGTCGGCGATCATCAACACTCCGTATTGTTGTGTCAACCGGCGGATGCCGGCTAGCAACCCCCGAGGATGGACGACCATCCCGGCCGCACCTTGCACCAGCGGTTCGATAATCAACGCCGCGATCTGCTCGTGATGCTCGGCCAAACATCGTTCCAATTGCTGCAAGTAGTGATCGCAAGCCGTTTCCTGAGTCACGCCAGGCGGCATGCGATAACACGTGGGCGAAGGCAAACGGATCACATCGAACAGCAAGGGCCGAAAGATCTCGTTGAACAAATCGACGCCACCGACACTGACGCTGCCCAGCGTATCCCCATGGTAGGCATCCCCAAAGGCGATGTACTTCGTCTTCTGCAGTCCGGGACTCGGGCACTGGCGCCAATACTGGAACGCCATCTTCAACGCGACTTCGATGGCCGACGAACCGTCGCTGGAAAAGAACACATGCCCCAGGCCGTCCGGCGCGATTTCCACCAGACGTTTCGCCAACCGAACCGTCGTTGGGTTGGACATGCCCAGCGACGTCACGTGGGCGACCTGGTCCAACTGCTGACGGATCGCTGCGTTCAATCGCGGATGCACATGGCCGTGGACGTTGCACCACAGGCTGCTGACCCCATCCAGGTACTCGCGACCCTCCAGATCGACCAGCCAGCAACCATGGGCTCGGTCGATCAACAGCGGTTCATACTCGGCCATCTGCGTAAAAGCATGCCAAACGATCTCGCGATCCCATCGTTCCAGATCGTTTCGAGATTCAGTCATGTCGATCGTTCTCCTATGCACCCGGCCAGAAGTTTCTTGTCAATCAAGGTAGCCTTGCATGGGGGACGCGGGCGGGGTCGGGAGT
>REEF01000504.1 GCA_007695205.1 Planctomycetaceae bacterium | reverse complement strand
CGTTAGAGTCTTCACCTGTAGGATGCGTGCACGGTGCGCGCATCTTTGTAGGTTGGGACTCCGTCCCGACCGGGTCGAGTCGGGTCGGGTCGGGTCGGAGACCCAACCTACGTTGGTTGCGGCCGGAGGCCGCGTTAGGATCTGGGCGGTTCACGCATGATTCCGCCGATCACCCCGCAGATCACCAAGCCCGCGATGACGGCGGCCGGGCCATAAACGCCGGGACCCGCGGGCGTACTGGCGACCGAGAAATTATGGGCCAGCGCCGCGCCCAGCAGCATCCCCATGGTAAAGACCGCCGCGTCGCCGTCTCCTTCACCGACCAAGATCAACTGGCGACCGGGACAGCCGCCGGCCAGCGTGAAGGCCCATCCGGCCAGCAGCATGCCGCCAAAATTCCAAAGTCCATCGGTATGAGCGACCGGTTGATCGTCCCAACCGATGCGGAACTGACCCAGCACCAGTGCAGTGACGCACGCCGCGCCGACCAAAGCGATCACTCCGGAAAACAGATGCAGATCTCGCATCAAAATGACATCTCGCACAGCCCCGACGGTGCAGAAACGGCTGCGCTGAGCCATAGAGCCGATCAGCAAACCGGCGGAGAGTGCGATCCATATCCTAGCATGCTGGCTGCCCGGCCCGGACTCTGAAAAGAAGATCGGTCCCATGGGGTTTCCGCCCGCGTCACGTCCGAACGCGACGGGAAACATCAACGCGGCCAACAGCAAAAAGGCGATCACCGGCATCACCCAAGCCACCACAGGACTGGTTGGTCGGTTCCGCCCCAGACTGAACCCGCTTCTCAAGGAAAAGACGCCCAGGCTGATGCCTGCAACCAATCCCACCACTCCCACCAACGCGTTGAGATCGCCGGCCGCCAGACGCAGGTAGACTCGCCACGTACAACCTAAAAACACCAAGGCCCCAATCATGGCCAGCATGCCCAAGACGAAACGGACGATCGGCGCCGAACCGGTTCGCGGCCGAAATTCCCCAAACATCCGAGCGGCGATCATCGATCCCAGTACAAAACCGATCAACTCGGGGCGGATGTACTGGACGACGGCCGCCCGATGCAGCCCCAACGCTCCGGCGATGTCCCGCGTGAAACAGGCCACGCAGACGCCCATGTTGCCCGGGTTGCCCCAAAAGACCAGCAAGGGGCCCAGGATTCCCACCGCCACACCGGTCAGGATCGGGCCCCATCGAGATGTCAATAAACGGATCGAAGTACTCATCGCCCCACCTGTTCAAGTATTGACCACGTTTTCGCAACGACCTTGCAAAAATGCCCGGACGTTGCCCACAGCCGTATCCAACAATCGTTGCCGAGCGGCTTGAGTTGCCCAGGCGATATGCGGAGTGATCAGGCAGTTCTTGGCTCGCAACAGCCGATTGTCCGCTCGCGGTGGTTCGATCGCCAAAACATCCAGGGCGGCGCCTGCCAGCCGACCATCCTCCAACGCATCGGCCAAAGCCTGCTCGTCGATCAACGGGCCGCGTGAAGTATTTATCAGCAACGCGGTGGATTTCATCAAGGCCAGCCGCCGAGCATCCATCAGATGCTGGGTGTCTTCGGTCAACGGACAATGTAGACTGACCACGTCGCTGGTCCGAAGAAGAGGCTCCCAATCGGTCCATTCGATGCCCTCGACGGCGCGGATCTGCGGATCATAACCCAGCACCCGCATGCCGAACGCCCGAGCCAACTGGCCCGTCGCCTGGCCGATGCGTCCCAAGCCGATCAGCCCCATGGTCCGGCCATCGAGTTCGATCAGCGGATGGTCCCAGTAGCAGAAGTCTTCGCTGGTCGTCCAGCGGCCCTGGCGAACCGTGTGAGCATGATGGCCGACATGCTGAGTCAATTCCAGCAGCAGGGCGAAGGTCATCTGGGCTACCGAACGCGTGCCGTAGGTCGGGACATTGGTGACCGGGATGCCTCGCTGCCGCGCCGCATGAATATCCACCACGTCATAACCGGTGGCCAGAACACCGATGTATCGCAAATCGGGCAATTGATCGAGCACCTCCCGCATCAAAACCGTCTTATTCGTCAGAACAATCTGAGCCCCCAGGGATCGGGGAACGATCAGATCCGCCGGGGTGCGGTCGTAGATCTGGCAGTGTCCCATGGCGGTCAGTTCCTGCCAAGAAAGGTCGCCCGGGTTGAGCGTGTATCCGTCCAGGACAACGATGTTGGTCATGTCGCTGGTCTCCTATCGATGGTTTCCTCCAGATGGCTGCGTAGTTGATCCCGATAGGTTTCCATCAGTTGATCGGCGGCGGGTTCGTTCAACGCTCGACGATCATATTGCAAGCAGATCGACAGACAGCCTGCGTAGGTACACACGGAAAACGATGCGGCGGTCAGCGGTCGGATGGGGGCCAGGAAGTCGACGGTTTCCAATTGCAGGTTGCCCGCGACCAGATTGTCTCCGACGCAAGGCACCCGCGAATCTCGCAAGACCTGGCCGACGTTCGTCAAGGCGGCGGTCGCACCGCATTTTTTCTGCCGGACCCGACGCGCCAGCCCACCCGGCAGACGTTGTCCTATCTGGAGCGAACGCAGGAAGGTTCTACCCAGTCCCCAGTCTTTCACTTGCTGTAACTCGCGATGAATCCCCTGAAACAATGGTTCTGCAACGCGGCATTCGTTTTCGCAGCGAGTGACGAATACCATGCTGGACTGGTTGGTTGCGGGCATGGGCTGCTGGTCCGCTGTTCGCAGATCGGTCGCAACGGCCAGTCGCAGCCATGCGTTGCTCGAAGACGAGCGAACCTCGTCCCGAAAACGGCACAAGGCCATCAGAAGATCACGGCACAGGAGATCGTTCAGGGTGCCTCCCTCACTTTTGGCTACCTGACGAAGCTGATCGGTGATCATCGGCTCGAAATGAAAAGTCCGCACTGCCGGAAAATCACTCGGCGTCGCTTCCGAATTCCCCGCCGGTTCAAAATCCAGCAGGGGCGCGGGCTGTTGCCGAAGAAACCGATAGGCGCGCTTGACACCGGCAACCAGCACGGTCCATGTACTGGCCGTTTGCCGATTATTGGCCTTGAAATGGCCTCGTTGTTCCAGCACGTCCGGGTCGACGTCCGGCAGCGGCGGAATTTGCTGCTGCACACCAGTGGCTCGAGCGTATTCGACCAACCAATCATCGATCAAGCCCAACGCGCCTCGCGCGTCACAGCAGGCATGGTGGAACTGAAAGATCAATTGCGAACTGTCGGTCTTGACATCGACGTACAGCCGAACACCGATCTCCTTCGTGACATCCAGATACGTCGCGGTAAAGTCCTGGCCGTCGATCGCGTTCGTGTTCCAATGCACGGCAGCTTGCGTTTCGTCCCGGACGAGCCAGCGCCAACCGCCCGGTTGCTGACAGGCGATGGCCCTGAGCAGTGGATGCCGAGCGACAGCGCGAGCGAAAGCCAACTCGACCGCTTGCCGATCCGCTTCGCCTCGAAATCCCAACCGCAGGAAAAAACTCCAAGGATAAGAGGGCCGATCCTCCAACAGGAAGTACTCTTCCAACGTCGTCAGAGCCCATCCACCGGTCATGAAACTGCGGTCGACGCGTAGGCGGGGGAACATGCTTCTGCTGAGACAGGCTCTGCATATTCGGCCGCTGGACGCGACGCATCCAATGCCAACGTGCGGCCGTTTCGAAGCAAACCCGGGGCATGATTCCGAAGAAATCGACTCATTCGCCGCCGATAACGATTCGGCTGGGTACGTATCGACCGGTTGTGGCCGCTCTTCGGGACAACCCACAAACGGGTCCGATGCGGCAAGCACTTGTGCAGACGATAGGCCAGTTCCACCGGAATCGTGCTATCCCGACCTCCGTGGATCATCAACAAAGGCACACGCAATCGTCGGACGTCGCGTGCGACATCGCGGCAAGGATGCTTGACCTGGCTTGCGACCAGATCGTGGACCACGCTGCCGTAGATCACATGCACGCACCAGGGTAGCCGAGTCAGGACCGGCGCTAATCGGACGAACTGCGGCATAAAACGACGAATGTTGGCGGTGGTCACCCAACGCGAAACGAACGCACCGTCCGTTACCATCCCCCAGATTCCGTCCGTTTGGCTCGCAGCACTCAACGCGGCCGACCCCCCTCGGCTGAGCCCCACAATAGCGATGCCCCCGGGATCGGCGTCCTCCAGCGAACGCAGGTAAGAGATCGCGGCCTGGACATCCAACACTTCGTATTGAGTGACCCACGTACGTGGCGCGTAACCTTCCATTTGATCGCTCTGGCCGTGGTTTCGAAAGTCAAACGCAAAGACATCGAATCCCTGGTCCAGCAATTCCACCATGTAGGGCGCCGCGACATGTCGATCGCCGCCGAACTCGTGACAAAACAAGACCACGCCAATCCGCTCGCCGGCCCGACAACGCAGGTACGACCCCCGCAAAATGAGCCCATCAACCGTGGGGAACTCGCAAGATCGACAATCGCCGAGATCTTTCAGCGAAAAGTGGCCAGAATCTCCTTTGCCCAACGTCCCGACCCGCTCACAGATCTCCGTCGCCGAGGAAAGATATTTCACCCAAGTCCCGACCAGCACCAAACAAGGCACCAGAAACAAGCAAGCAATTATCGACAGGTATAGAAGCATGCGTTCCCCTTATTGGTACCATAGGCGGCTCCCGAAACTGCGTCAGCAGAATCATTGGCATTATGGTGCTAGCTTAATGGCTGAAAAGCAATACCCCTGATGAACTTTTAGTTGGCCTATCGCCAGGAAACACCTACAAGGGTGTACTGAATCATCCCATCAAGACTTGTTTTTGCCCGGCCGGTAGCCGAACCGGTGGAGATTTCTATAAAATACCTTCGAGCCAGAGTGGATTGATTGGCGGCAGGTGTCCGGCTGTAACTCTTTCCGACTGGATTTCGCAGGATGTCTGGAAAAGGATGCTGATCGCGATCGTTCATTACCATCTAAATCGCGGCGGAGTGACGCAGGTCATCGCGAACCATTTGCGCGCTTTGCAGCTTCAGGCGGGGGACTTGGATCTGTTGCGGGTCGTGATCCTGCACGGCGGGCATCAAGACGGCTGGCCGGGTCGTTTGCCAGGTGCCCCCACATTGGACTACACGATTCGAGCGATTGCTGGCTTGGACTACGACGATCAACCTCGGGAGGGAGAAGATCTAGCGGGGGCGGTTCAATCCGCCCTGTACGACTTGGGGGGAACTCGACAGTCGACGGTGGTCCATGTCCACAACCATTCGCTGGGCAAGAACCCGGCGTTGCCTTCAGCGCTGTACCGATTGGCGGAAGATGGATGGCCACTGCTGCTGCATCTGCATGACTTTGCCGAGGACTTTCGCCCGGAGAACTATCGGCGGCTGATCGGTAGCAGGGGCCGAAAAACACCGACCGAAACGATCGCTGCGGTCTACCCCACGGCATCGCACGTTCACTACGCGGTATTGAACCAGCGTGATGCGGGGATTCTATTGACGGCGGGAATCGAGCCGGCTCAGTTGCATGTGCTGCCCAATGCGGTGGGTGAATTCGGGGCGTTGCCCTCGCGCCAGACCGCGCGTCGAGAACTGCACCGCGTTTGCGGAATCCCCACGCAGCGACCTTTGCTGCTGTACCCGGTCCGAGGGATTCGCCGAAAGAATTTGGGCGAGGCGTTGATGTGGTCGTCGCTGGCCGGTGATCGAGGCTATGTCGGAATGACGTTGGCCCCCGCGACGCTGGCTGAAATACCTTCGTATCAGCGATGGAAGTCGCTGGCCGCTTCGTTGGGGCTGCCGATGGCTTTCGAGTTGGGGAGCGTTGCCGGTTTGAGTTATGCCGAAAACCTGGCCGCGGCCGATCGGATGCTGACGACCAGTGTCGCCGAGGGGTTTGGTCTCGTGTTCCTCGAATCGTGGCTGGCGGGGAAATCGTTGACGGGCCGGAATCTGCCCGAAATCACTCTGGACTTCGTCCAGGCGGGATTGCGACTGGATGAACTCGATTTGCGATTGCAGGTCCCTCTGGATTGGATCGGCGCGTCGCGTTGGCAGCGAGCGTTCCAGCAGGCCTATGCCGAGACGTTGGCTCGTTTTGGACGTCCAGCTTTATCAACGGCCGCATTTCGCGACGCCTTGGACAAGTTGAGTCACGATGGCTGGGTCGACTTTGCCACACTGCCTTCCGTTTTGCAGCAGGAGGTGGTCGAATTGGTCAGCAGTAGCAGCGAGCGGCGTCAGCAGGTACTCGCGTACCATCCGCGGATCGCCCAGGTTCTGGACGCCGTCCAACCATCGCAAGATACCATCGCCCATAACGCGCGGGTGGTTCGAAATGCCTATTCCTTGGCGGCCTGCGGACGACGGTTGATGGACCTGTATCGTGACATACTATCTGGACCGTCCGACGGCGGCGTGCGACCTTTGGCCGGCAGCGAGCGGATTCTGGACGAGTTCTTGAAGCCAGAGCGGTTTCACCCCATACGAGTCGAGGCATGACCAGCAGCATTCGAGAGATCATTCAACGACACAGCCGTCCGCTCAGCCCACAACCGACGGACGAACCGTCGCGACATCGATCGCTGGGGGCGATCGATACCGTGCTGTTCGACATCTATGGAACGCTGCTGATCAGCGGCAGCGGCGACATTGGTGGGGGCGATGTGGCGGCTCGAGCCACTGCTTTGGCCGAAGCGTTGCAGGCGGTCGGCGTTTCATTACGACATTCACCCGAATCAGCGTTGAAACAATGGTACGAGGTGATTCAAGGCCGCCATCGGCAGGCTCGCGAGTCCGGTGTCGAATTCCCCGAGATCGACATCATCGAAGTCTGGGACGAGGCGTTGGACTTGTGGACCAGGCAGCAGTGGATCCCGGCCACAGAGGTGGACCCGGCCGTATTGGCCGTGGAATTCGAAGTTCGAGCGAACCCTGTCTGGCCGATGCCCGGCATGGTGCCCACGCTGAACAGCCTGCGCAAGACCGGCAAAAGTTTGGGGGTCATCAGCAACGCCCAGTTTTTTACGTTAGAAACATTTCCGGCGCTGGTGGAGCAGACGATCGATAGGCTGGGTTTCGATCCGGACTTACAATTCTATTCGTATCGTTATGGTCAAGCCAAACCGGGGCAGGCCATGTATCACTTGGCCGCCGACGCATTGCATAAGCGGGGGATCCCGCCAGACCGCGTACTGTACGTGGGCAACGACATGCGAAACGACATGGCTCCTGCGGCAAGTTGTGGATTTCGCACGGCGCTATTCGCCGGGGATGCACGAAGTCTTCGGCTGCGGCCTGGCGAACCGCTCTGCGAGGGAGTCAAGGCGGATATCGTTGTCAAAGAATTAGCCGATTTGCTACACTGCCTGGACTGATCGGGAGTACCGGGCGCAGCAGATTTATCAAGGAAAAAAGTATGGGGCGAAGGATTGGTTTCGTATCGACGCGATTCGCCGGCACGGACGGGGTATCGCTGGAGAGTGCCAAATGGGCCGAGGTGCTGTGGCATCATGAGCACATGAGCTTCTGGTATGCAGGGCGACTGGATCGCGACGCCTCGATCAGCATGCTGGTGCCCGAGGCTTGTTTTGCCCACCCGGATAATGTTTGGATCAACGAGCGCGTCTTTGGCTGTTTTACTCGTCAGCCCGACGTGACGCGACGGATTTACGAACTGAGCGACTACTTGAAGCAAACGCTCTACGATTTCGTCAAGCAGTTTGACATCGAGATCCTGCTGGTCGAAAACGCACTGTGTATCCCGATGCACATCCCGTTGGGCGTGGCTTTGACCCATTTTATCGCCGAGACGGGAATCCCCACGATCGCGCATCATCACGATTTCTACTGGGAACGAACGCGATTCTCGGTCAATGCCATCGGCGATATCCTGGATATGGCCTTCCCGCCGACTTCCGTAACCATCCAACATGTGACGATCAACACGCTGGCTCAGGAGCAACTGGCCATGCGCAAAGGGGATTCTTCGCTGCTGATCCCCAACGTTTTGAACTTCGAACAAGCGCCTTCCGAGCCGGATGATTACGCGGCCGGGTTTCGCCAGGACATCGGATTGTCGGATGACGATATCTTATTCCTGCAACCGACACGGGTGGTGCCTCGCAAAGGTATCGAGCATTCGATTTCGCTGGTCGCTCGGTTGAAAGATCCTCGTTGCAAATTGATCATCTCCCACGAATCGGGCGACGAGGGCGATGATTATATGCTAGACCTGAAAGAGATGGCCGATCAGGAGGGGGTCGACCTGCGTTTCGTCCATACCTCGGTGGGCGAGAAACGCTCGGAGGACGCCGACGGCCAACGTCGCTACACCTTGGCCGACGCCTACTCCCAGTCCGACTTCATCACCTATCCCAGCATTTTTGAAGGATTTGGCAACGCGTTGCTGGAGGCCTTCTATTACCGGAAGCCCGTCCTGGTGAACCGTTACACGATCTTCATCAGCGATATCGAACCCAAAGGGTTTCGCACCATCGCGATCGACGGTTACCTGACCCGGGATGCCATCCAGCACGTGCGACGCGTGATCAACGATGCGGAGTATCGCGAGCAGATGGTCGAGCAGAATTACGAGTTGAGCAAGGCGTTCTTCAGTTACACCGTGCTGCGGCGGCGATTGCGAGTGCTGATCACCAACATCACCGGGATGGAAGATCTGTAATCCAAGTGCAGGGAGTCACGATGTCGGATATGCAACGGTTGCAGCAACGACTGCGGGAGATGTACGGAACGTCCAGTGATGCATGGGCACCGCGTCTGGCCCGTCTCGTGGCGTCGATGGAGCCGGCGCCGGTCGCGTGCGGTTCGCTATGGGACCAGCGCGACGCCGTGTTGATCGCCTATGGCGACCATGTGCTGGCGCCCGGCGAAAGGCCTCTGCGGGCGTTGCGGGATCTGTTGGTCGAACAGGATCTGGCGTCGCTGTTCAGCACGATCCATCTGCTGCCATTCTTCCCCGCCTCGTCGGATGACGGCTTTTCGGTCATCGATTACCGAGCCGTCGATCCTGCATTGGGAGACTGGGACGACATTCGGTCGCTGGGCCAGCATTGTCGTCTCATGTTCGATTTGGTACTGAATCACGTGTCGCAGCACAGCCACTGGTTTCAAGGGTACTTGGCGGGCCACGAACCGTACGTAGATTATTTTCACGAGATCGATTCAGACGCGGACGTCTCGCTGGTAGCGCGACCGCGCAGCCTGCCGTTGTTGACTCCGTTTGCGACCAACCGAGGCACTCGTCACGTATGGACGACGTTCAGCGCCGATCAGATCGACCTGAATTTCGACCAGCCGGCGGTATTGCTCGAACTGGCCGAGGTATTGCTGGAATATGTGCGACGTGGTGCCCGGATCATCCGGCTGGACGCCGTCGCGTATGTTGGGAAACAATTGGGCACGTCCTGCATCCATCTGCCTCAGGCCCACCAAGTGGTCAAATTCTTTCGCGATTTCCTGCAGGTCGTCGCCCCGGGAGTCTTGTTGCTGACCGAAACCAATGTGCCTCACGCGGAGAACATCAGCTACTTCGGCCAGGGCGACGAAGCGCACATGGTCTATCAGTTCAGCCTGCCGCCGCTGTTGCTGGACGCTTGGCTGAACGAAGACGCGGGACCACTGGTCCGCTGGCTGGCCGACCTGCAACCGGCTCCTCCAGGCACCACGTTCTTTAACTTCTCGGCGTCGCATGACGGGATCGGCGTGCGACCGCTGGAAGGTTTGGTATCGGGCGAGCGGTTCAACCGATTGATCCGAGCGGTCGGCGAACGAGGGGGGATGGTCAGCACGCGTCGCATGCCCGACGGCACCGATGCACCCTACGAATTGAACATCACCTATTTCGACGCGCTCAGCGATCCGTCCAACTCGGACAATTCTGCCAACGTGCGTCGGTTTCTAGCTACCCAGGCATTGATGCTGGCGTTGCGTGGCATCCCCGGCATCTACTTTTCCAGTTTGTTCGGTACCAAGAATGATCTGGAGGGCGTGCGTCAAAGCGGCCAGGTGCGGCGTATCAACCGGAAAAAGTTCGATCGTGACGAACTGACGCAGACGCTGTCGCATGCGGACAGCCATCAGGCGATCGTTTTGGCCGGCTACCGACGAATGCTCGTCATCCGACGTCAGCAGCCGGCCTTTCATCCCGACGGGGCTCAGCAGGTTTTGGCCGACGTTCCGCCCTGGCTGGTCGCCCTACTGCGAACCAGCCCGGATGGACAACACCGCGTTCTGGTGCTGGTCAATGTCAGCGGCCGATCGCAAACTTGGCGACTGCCCTCCGCGATACGAACCGGCATGATGACGGACCTATTGACGGGCCGACGCTGGAACGACCAAATAGCCGAGAGACTCGGCCCATATGAAACACTTTGGCTGCATGCGACAAACGAAGGAGAATCAGAACCATGGCCGACTTCTACCAACACGGCTTGATCGCCACCATCCACGATTTGGGCACCATCCAGCGTGATCGCTTAGAGCGGATGCTGCAGCGGTTCGCCGTCGATTGTCACGTGGGCCTGGTCCTGCCGGTCACCGCCGGAGATATGCGAGCCGAACCTTTCACCAGGATCCTGGATCAATTGACTTCGGTGCAGTGGATTCAAGACATTGTCGTGACGTTGGGCGTCGCTCCTGATACGAACGATTTTCGAGAAACCTTGGACAAGACCCGGGTGCTAGGTGACCGCGTCCGCGTGTTGTGGACGGATGGACCGCGAGTCCAAGGGCTTTACCAGCAGTTGAACGATGCGGGATTGGCGGTCAATACACCGGGCAAAGGTCGATCCGTCTGGACCGCCTTCGGTTATCTGTTGGCCGATCCTCGGCTGGAGATCCTGGCGCTGCATGATTGCGATATCGTCAACTACGATCGCGAGATGCTCGCCCGATTGTGCCTGCCGCTGGTACACCCCAGTCTGGACTTCGAATTCTGCAAAGCCTACTACGCGCGCGTCACCGATCGCATGCACGGCCGGGTTGTCCGACTGTTGGTATCGCCCGTGCTTCGAGCCTTGATGACGTTGCTGGGGAACGTTCGATTCCTGGCTTACCTGGAGAGTTTTCGTTATCCGTTGTCCGGCGAGTTTGCTGTGACCGCCAATCTGGCTCGGTCGAATCGGATCCCCAGCGACTGGGGGTTGGAAGTGGGGACGTTGGCCGAGGTATATCGCAACACCTCACTGAAACGAATCTGCCAGGTGGATGTCTGTGGTCAGTACGAGCACAAGCACCAATCCCTGTCACTGGACGATTCCAGCCAAGGATTGATGAAGATGGCGGTGGATATCTTGACAAATATCTTCCGCACCTTGGCCAGCATGGGAACCGTCTTGGGTGACGGACATCTGACCACGCTGCGCAGCGCTTATCTGCGTGCCGCTCAGGACGCGATCCGCCATTACCATGCGGATGCCATGATCAATGGGCTGGTCTTCGACCGGCACGATGAAGAGCAGGCGGTCGAAGGGTTTTCGCGACAGATCACGTGCGCCGGAGAGATTTTCCGGAGTGAACCTGTCGGCGGCCAGGCCATCCCCAATTGGGTCCGAGTCCTCTCTGCTTTTCCGGATTTCCCCCAGCAATTGCGCGACGCGGCAGACCAGGATTGCGACCAGTTCGCAACTTGACCCCAACGTTGCATAGAGCCCCCACGTAGGACGGATTGGCAATCCGTCCCACTTTTTACGCAACCATGGCGTTTCCGACGCACACGGGCTTTTGTCCATCGACGGGGGCATGGCGAATCGTAGCGGTTTCCGGTATCCTTTTCCGTCGTTGACGCTGGGGGTTACGGGAAGCTTGGTGAAGCCGAGGGCCAATGATGGAAGAACCGCTCACGATTGTCTTGGCGAGCCGGAATCGCAAGAAGCTGCGCGAGATGGCCGAGCCATTGAGGAATTATCGCCTGGAACTGGTTTCGGCGGCCGATCTTCCCGACGTCCCGGAGGTCGAGGAGGGAGCGGACAGCTTTGCTGCGAACGCGGCCTTGAAGGCTGTTTCGGTGGCTCGAGCGACCGGACATTGGGCGCTGGGGGACGATAGCGGGCTGGAAGTCGATGCGCTGGACGGGGCGCCGGGCGTGATTTCAGCGCGTTTTGCGGGTCCGCTGGCGACCGACCGGGACAACAATCGGAAACTGCTCGAGCAGTTGGCCGACGTTCCCGACGATCGCCGCACCGCGAGATTCGTCTGCCATCTGGCGGTCGCCGATCCCAGCGGCCAGATCCGACTGGAGGCCGATGGCGTGTGTCGAGGCCGGATCCTCGAGGCGGATCGCGGCGACAGCGGTTTCGGATACGACCCGCTGTTCTTCATCCCCGAGTATCACCGCACGTTCGGCGAACTCTCGCCAGCGGTAAAAAGCGTGCTCAGTCACCGGGCGAGAGCCTTCCAGCGGTTGCTTCCGCGTCTGATCAGATTGCTGGGAGTTTGTGGATGCTGAGGGAACGATGAATTTTACCGAGATCGCGGATCGATTGGCGGCTTGGGTCGATGCGGCATCGACCATCGTCTGGGGTCCGCTGCTGTTGATCCCCTTGTTGTTAGCCACCGGTTTGTTCCTAACCATTCGGTTGCGAGGCCTGCAGTTCCGTCAGCTTGGACCGGCTTTGCATTTGGCCTTGCTGGTACGCCGCGAGAAGGAGGGCAGCGGGGATATCTCGCATTTCCAAGCCTTGATGACCGCGATGGCGGCCACGGTGGGAACGGGCAACATCGTGGGCGTCGCAACGGCGATCGCGGCCGGCGGCCCAGGTGCCCTGTTCTGGATGTGGATGACCGGGTTGGTCGGCATGGCTACGAAGTATGGCGAGGCGTTGCTGTCGGTCAAGTACCGGCGGACGAATCCCGACGGGACGCAAGCGGGCGGACCCATGTACTATCTGCGTGACGGGCTCCGTTGGCCTGTCGCCGGTCGCATCCTGGGCGGTGCGTTTGCTGTCTTTACCGCAGCCGCTGCGTTCGGCATCGGCAATATGGCTCAGTCGAATTCCGTCGCCACGGCGTTGAATCATGCGACGGGCTGTCCCACCTGGGTCAGCGGGTTGATGATCGCCGCCATGCTGGCCGCCGTGACTTTGGGTGGCATCCGCGCGATCGGACGTTTTACCGGCGCGTTCGTCCCGGTGATGATCGTGATCTACATGGTGGGCGCGGCCTGGATTCTGCTGTTGCACCTGCATCAGATCCCGGCGGCGTTGTGGTTGATCATCGAATCGGCCTTCACGGGCACCGCAGCGGTGGGCGGATTTTTGGGGGCGGGCATCATGCAGGCGATGCGCTTCGGCGTCGCGCGCGGCATCTTTTCCAACGAATCCGGGCTGGGTTCGGCCGGCATCGCCGCGGCCGCCGCTCATACGGCTCAGCCCGTCCGCCAGGCCCTGGTGTCCATGACCCAGACGTTTATCGATACGCTGGTGGTTTGCACCATGACCGGGTTGTGCATCCTGGTCACCGGTGTTTGGCAATCGGAGCTATCCGGCGCCGCGCTGACGCAGCAGGCCTTCGAAAACGGTTTGCCAGGTGCTTGGGGATCCTGGATCGTTTCGATCAGCCTGGTCATGTTCGCCTTTTCGACCATCATCGGCTGGAGCTACTATGGGGATCGCAGCGTCGAGTACCTATTGGGGCCACGCGTGTTGGGCGTCTATCGATTGCTGTTCTTGATCGCTGCGTT
>REEF01000012.1 GCA_007695205.1 Planctomycetaceae bacterium | reverse complement strand
TCGCCAGGTTCCATTGGGCAGGTTCCAAAGCCCGTTGGATCCCGCTTTCCAGCAGCCGCGAAGCGAGTTCCTCGACGGGAACCCGTTCCGCCTCAGCACGAGATTGGAGCCGTTCGGCCAACGGCTCGGGAACTGTGATCGTCAAAGACATGAATTGGCTCCTAATTGGTCAGTAGGCAGTCACGGTATTCGTGCGTCGTTTTCATGATCTCGAACTTTCTCTCCCAATATTCTTGCCACGAAATGTTCTTGCCTATTCCAATCGCGGGGGAGGGCAAGAATATTTTTTGGCAAGAATATTTTTGGTTTTGGTTCAGGCGTTTCCGGTTACGGCTTTGACTTCGGCCAGTAGGTCTCCAAACTTGCCGTAGTTCACTTTGACTCCGTCGTCCAGATCCAGTTGGATTCGGCGGTCGGCGTAGTGGCGTAGTTTTTCGTCGAACTTTTGCAGTTCGGCTTGCTGCTTGATCAGTTTGTCACGTTCTTTTTGCAGCCGCTTGCCGTGGGCCGTGCTGGTGGCGGCGGCGATGTCGTCCTTGAGTTGTTCGATCCGGGCCTCGATCCGGCCCAGCAGCGGGATCACGTACTCGGTACGCATCCGAGGCAGGGTGCCCGCCGATCACCGTCACATCGTCCTGCTCGGTCAGCGGCTGGATCTTCTTCTCGGTCAAGCCGTAGAACGCGGCACGGTCCGTGATCGCCGTCGTAGCCCTGCAACTCGTTCAGCACCTTCAGGAACACGCCCAGGATCGCTTCCCGGCCGGCTCGCGGGTCCGCCTTGGAATCGATGTTGAACAGGATCACGTCCGTCTTGGATGCCACGGCCCGCTTGACGTCGGCCAGCATCATCGCATCTTCGATCTTCTCGTCGAAGAACTCGACCGCATGGCGGCTCTGGCCTTGGAACGTGTGCAAGGCGTTCCGTAGCAGGTAGGACAGCACCTTCAGAAAATGCGACTTGCCGCAGCCGAACCAGCCGGAGATCCACACGCCGATCTGGCCGGTGATGGCCGGGACGTTCTTGTTGTCGATGGCGTTCAAGAAGGCCGAGAGGAACTTGCGCAGGTGCTTGTCGAGTTCCCTGGTGATAACGAACTCGTCCAATTCCTGCCAGACGGACGATTCGTCCAGTTCTTCGGCTTTGACCACCCCATTGATCGGGCGGAAGATGTCCTTCTTGAACAGATTCTTGATCAACATGCTTGGACCTCTGTTTATGGTACCAGGCGGAAGGCTCGGTAGTAGTTCTTGCTCTTGATCCATCCGAACAATTGAATCGTTTGTCCGTCGTACTTGCCCGGATAAAACATCACCAGCGGCGTGCTCTTCATCACCGGATGCAGGTTGCTTAGCAGCGTGTGCGTACGAACCAGTGGCCACACGCTGCCCACGCCGGAAACCAGTACCAGATCTTGCTCGGCGGGCTGGACGCAATCCACAAAGATCTGGGCCAGCTTCTCGGCTTTCAGCGGGCTGGTGAGCGCTTTTTCCAGCGCGGCGTCGCCCTTTTCACGCTGCATTTGGAACGAACGGTCGAGCAGCTTACGGTCCTTCAGATGATCGATCACCAGATCGAACAGATTGACGTGTGCCACCCGCAGATCGGGTTTGTGGCGGGGGATCTGTTCCAGCAGGAACCGCACGTGATCACGGACTCGCAATTCCTGCTGCGGGGGATAATCGAAGATATAAAAGGCGATCTCGTTGCCCAGCCCACGGCTGCTCAGGAAATCATCCGAGGTAATCTTAGGCAGGATTTCGTTCAGTCGATCGTTTAGTCGGTCGCTCATGGTCCCACCTGGATACAACGGAGAACGTAGGATTCGTTGTGCTGATGCAGGTAATCCGTCACCTGCGAGGCGATATGGACGGTTTGCAGTGTCTTGGATCTTGTGTTGTCAATGTACCCGGCCTGGGCCAGGATCTGGAACACGGACGACCGCAGGCGGATTCTGGTCGATTCGTTCCAGACGGGCATGTCGGGATCACGGCTTCGGCAGTCGTCCAGATAATGGTCCCACAACGTCGTGGACAGTGTCTTGGCGAAGATCCGGTATTGCTCGCGGACGACCAAATCCGGGAAGTCGCCCAGCAGCCGACTGTGCTTGACCGCAGCAGCCAGGACCGCATGAGTCGCCGTATCGCCGGTGCCGTCACGCACCAGTCGCCACAGATCTGCATCCATCAGGGCCAGGCGTGCCCGGATCAACCGGGCCAGACGACGAGCCGTTTCGCCAGTGCGAGCCTGGAGCACGTTCTGGTCGAGGATCGCCGCATCCCACTCTTGGCCATCGACACCACGGATCAGCAGATCGGCGATCACCCGACTTTCTGGTACTTTAAGCGATCCAGCCGTAATATCTGCACGATACCGCATCCGCTTGCCATCCCCGCCCGTTCCGTTCAATCCGATCACGAAACCCAGATCCTACCCCGAACGGTTGTCGCGTACAATCAAGCGTCCAACACAACCCCAGGTCACCGCCGTCGAGTGGTGCCGAAAATACCGGTTGCGCAAACCCTAACCAAACCGTCCACCAGGCCAGAAGTTTACATTTTCGGTTGCCGGTCCAGTCGCCAGAA
>REEF01000935.1 GCA_007695205.1 Planctomycetaceae bacterium | reverse complement strand
AGTGATCGAAACCGCGGCGAGGCCGATCGTCGTCGTGCCCCATATGCCACTTGCCCACCAGCGCCGTCGTGACCCCGGCCTGCTGCAGGTGTTGCGGAAAAAACACGGTGTCCGGCGGTTCCGGCCGCTGGTTATCCACGATCCCGTGCCGGTGCATGTACTGACCGGTCAGGATCGAGGCTCGCACGGGGGAACAGAGCGACGTGGTGACAAAGGCCCGAGCGATGTGGGCGCCTTGCGTCGCCATGTAATCCATCGAGGGTGTCTCGAGCCACTCCGGCGATCCAGGGTGAAAGCCCATGAAATCGTAGCGGTGATCATCCGACAACACCAGGATCACGTTCCGAGCACCCGGTGCCGTCTGGCTGGCGGCCAGTGGCACGACGCACGTCCCGAACATCCAAAAAACGACCCAGACCCCGACCATTTGGCGACATGTCATCGAACTACCCTCCCGCGAAAAATGTTCGAAACGAATCTTCGTTTAGACCCTAACGCGGCGGCTTAGGGCCTGTCAACCAGACGCAACACGTCGGGCTGTCACTCAGGTTTCTTTGCTTGGATTACCGACTGGATCACCGCATCCAGGTCATGGCGATTGCGAAAGGGGATCGTTTGCTGCAAACGCGTCAGGTCCGGGACGCGGCGTCGAACATCCTCGAAGTCGGCATCGTAAGCGTCGCTGTAGCTCTGGTACTGGATCGCCGCATCCGAGCCGGTAGCGGCCAGTACGCGTCGAGCCAGGTCGACGATCGACACGGGTTGGTCGCTGCCGATGTTGAAGACACGTCCCTCGGCCTGTGCAGTTTCCATCAACTGCGTGACCGCGACGATGATATCCTGGACGTGAGCGAAACAGCGGATCTGGCTGCCATCGTCATGCACGACCAGCGGGCGGCCTGCCCACGCCGCATCGACAAATCGAGGCAGTACCATCCCGTAAGCACCCGATTGCCGTGGGCCCACCACGTTGAAGAAGCGACCGATCACCACCGGTAATCCGTACTGGCGATGGCAGGCCAGCGCCAGGAATTCGTCGATGGCCTTTGACGCACCGTACGACCAGCGAGCGCGGGTGGTCGAACCGAAAATCAGATCGTCCTCTTCATGGAACGTCTCTTTGGGGTTCTTACCGTAAACTTCGCTGGTGCTGGCCAGGAAAAACTTCACCGGCTGACCGTCGCGATGACGTTCGACCAAAGCGTCCAGCAACAATTCGGTCGGGTGGATGTTCCGCTCGATCGTCTCCTTGGGCTGGCTCGCCACCAGGGCGACGCCGACCGCTGCGGCCAGATGGTACACCTGGTCGACCCGGGCCGTCAGACGCGTGGCCAGTTCCGGATCGCCGATGTCGCCCTCGACACAGGTCAGCGCGGGATGATCGCGCACGGCCGCCAGGTTGTCGAACGTACCGGTCGATTGATCGTCGACCACCGTCACCGCATCTCCGCGTGCCAACAGGGCCTCGGTCAGATGCGATCCGATAAACCCGGCGCCGCCGGTCACCAGAATTCTTTTCACAGATCGGCCTTTCTCAGTCTTTCAATTGAAATAATCGGACCAGGGCTTCCCGCAATCCATGCGATGAACCTTGCCGCGCCTCGTCCCGCAACGATTCCAGCGGCGGATGCAGCAGCTTGTTGACCAATCGGTCGAAGGATCTCGTGATCTCGTGCTGAGTTCGCTGGTCGACATCTCCCAGCTTGTTCCACAGACGCTGTAGTTCCTCCTGCCGCAGCCGATCGGCCTGGTCGCGCAGCCGTTTGATGATCGGGGCGGTTGCGCGATGGTCCAGATCCGCCATGAACCGCTGCGTCTCGGCCTCGATAATCCGTTCGGCTTGGGGCCATTCCTTTTCCCGCAGACGACGATTGGCCTCGCAGGCATGTTTCAGGTCGTCGATCGAGTACAGATAGACCCCCAGGAAATCGCCGATCGCCGGATCGAAATCGCGGGGCACGGCCAGGTCGAGGATGAAGATGGGACGTTGCTGTCGCCGCTGATGGATCGAGCGGTATTGGTCGGCTGACAAGACGGGTTCGTTCGAGCCGGTAGTGCCGATCACCAGATCCGCAGCCACCAGTTCCCGCTCTAATTCCTCCCAGGGTTTGGAGTAGCCGCCGACACGCTGCGCCAATTCCATCGCCCGTTGGGAGTTGCGATTGCAGACGGTGATCTCGCGAGCGCCTTCGGCTCGCAGGTACCTGAGCGTCTCTTCCCCCATCTCGCCCGCACCGATCACGAGCACTCGCTTGTCGTCGAAACGCTCGAAGATCTGCGCCGCGAAATCCGCGACCGCCACGCTCGGAATGCTGACTCGCCGCTGGTTGATCGCTGTCTCGTTCGCCACTCGCTTGGCCACGTGGATCGCGGCCTGGAACATCGAATTGGTCAGCGGCCCGGCGGTATCCACCCGGCGTGCCAATTCGTATGCCTGTTTGACTTGAGCCAGCACCTGGGCCTCGCCCACCACCATGCTGTCCAAACTGGAAGCCACCATGAACAGATGACGCACCGCGTCTTCCCCCGTCCGCTCGAACAACGCGTCGAAGATGTCGATCGCATTCAAGTGGTGGATCTCGGCC
>REEF01000106.1 GCA_007695205.1 Planctomycetaceae bacterium | reverse complement strand
TTCTGGCGGGCATTTGTGTACCCATCTGGTCCCGTTCGGCGCCCGGGACCCACCGACCCCTTGCGCGAAACACGACACTCATCCCGTTGCCGGTTCTTATTGGACGGTCAGCGGGATGCTCTCCGAATGGCTGTTGAATTCCGGGGCATACATGCACTGGATCTGGGCCATGCCGGTCTGATACTCGCCTCGATGGACGACGCGTGTCGAGTATTCGAACACATAAGTGCCCTTGGGCAGATAGTCGATGAAGAAATGACTGGCCGTATCCCGAGTCGATTCGTAGTAGGCCAGGCCGTCCTGGTATTTGTACTGAGACAGAACGTTCACCGGTTCCGTGCCCGCGCCGCGATGGTCCTTCAGATGCACGTACTCCATGTCACGATCGACCCGAATGCCGATGCGGACTACCAGTTCATCGCCGACCGAGATCGGACCATCGACCTCTTTCAGCACCGGTCCGCGGTCGGTGTACTCCTTGACATACAGCCGCTTGCGGACGACCAGCGGGGTCGCTTCGTGCGGGGTGATCTTGGCCATATCTTCCAAATACTGCCAATGCAGACTGCCCCAGGCGACCCCTTCGTCGACCTTGGTGACCGTCACTTCGCCCATCTGCGGCTGCACTTCTCCGCGAACGAATCGCTGTTCGTAAAAGCCCGTTCCCGCTTCGACATTCTGCGGCTGGATGACCGTATCGCCCAGCGTGACTTGGACCAATTCAGTAGAAGCCAACAGATGGGTGCCGCGCAGCAACAAAGCGTAAACCGCGTCGGCGGTGGCTTTGGTGGTCTTCCAATCTTGCGTCTGTTTCTGCTTGAGCAACCAGACCTTGCAATCCTCGACGGCTTGGGCGTCGTTCATCACCTCGTCGAACGCTTCGATCATCACGGCCTGGGTTTCGATGGGCGCTCGATACCACCACCAGGAGAATTCCAGCTCGCGCCAGAACATCCCCATCTCCTCGTCGGTCACCGCGCGTTCTTTGATCGACCGCATGATGTCGATGGGCGTCTCGGCGTTTCCGAATCGCTTCAACGCGATGGCCAGATGACCTTGGCTCTGGCGATGAGCCAATTGCAACCAGTACTTGCTGGCTTGATTCAGGAAGTAATCCACCGCCTCGCGGTGCTGGTCGCCGATGCGTTGATCCTCCAGGAAGAAACTGCGACCGTATAAATACAGAGCGATCGTGGTCGACAGGTTGTTTTGGTCCTGACGCTTCAGACGGACGATCTCGCGGTACTGCCGATCGACCCAACCGTCCAAATGCTCCAGAGCCTTCACCGCCGGGGCCACGCTGATATCCACCCCCAGATGCCGCAGTCGGCCGAATCCGGTGGTGATGTACAGGGTGATGAAATCATTGGGCGGACCGCCGGGGAACCAGGGCCACGCACCGTCCTCGCGCTGCTGTTCCGAGATGCGTTGCAACAATCGAGCCGTTTCGTCGTTCAACCGGTTGTCGTCGAACAGGATGCCCACGTTCCGGCGGGCTTGGCTTTCGGCTTGAGCCTGCCGTAACCAGGGCGTCTCTTCCAGCATCACGGCCTTCAGATCCTGGTTCTTCTCCAACGGACTGTCCAGCGCGGGAGTGGCCTTCCACTGGTCGAACACGCGGCGGATCCTCGGATCGCTGATGGCGATATGCCGAGCCAGCGAATTGGCGTACAGACGGTTGAAGGTCTGCTCGGTACACTGGTGCGGAAATTCCATCAGGTAGGGCAATGCCATCACGGCGTACCACGATGGATTCGATACCATCTGGATCGTCAGGCTCTGGTGCTGCAGCGAATCCGACTGGCCGGACTCGACCAACTTGGCCAATTGGAATTGCTTCGTGTCCGGGCCGCGGATCGGCAGCGGCAGCGACTCCGTGACCAGAATCCGCCGCGACAGTACGGGCAGATAGCCTTCTTCGCCATCCGACAACCGTCCGGTCGAACCGACGGCTTTGTAAGTCAGAAAGCCCATCTCGTCAGGAACGGTCAAGCGCCACGAGTAGCTCTGCGATTGGCCGGCAGGTACATCGAACGATTGATCGGTCGCCGTATTTCCCAACTGCGAATCCATCGGATCGCCGGTGCGAGCATCATTGAATGTCAGCCGGACGCTGCCGGTTTGACGAGTCGGCGACTGGTTGCTGACCCTGACCGTGAACTCCAACACATCGCCCTCGCGAAGGAATCGAGGCGGGTTGGGTTCGACCATCAGGTCCTTGGCCGTGACCGCCTTGTCTTGCAGGTACCCCGACCGCAGGCGGCGATCGTGGGCGAAGCCCATGAATTTCCATTCGGTCAAGGCTTCCGGCATCTTGAATTGCATCCGGACGCGACCTTCGTCATCGGTCATCAGATGCGGGAAGAAGAAGGCCGTTTCGTTCAGGTTCTGCCGCGCGGTGACCTGGCTGAGGTCGACTTCCGGGGGCGGAGCCGGGCCATCCGCCGCTTCGCCGCTGGCCAGCACCTCGGATCGTTCTTGCTGGAACTGCTTCTCGGCCGGTGCACCGGCGTCTTCGGCCACCCCGTCGGCCATCAATCCCGGGGCTGCCATCACGGCTTCCGGCTCTGCAAACCCATCCTCGG
>REEF01000057.1 GCA_007695205.1 Planctomycetaceae bacterium | reverse complement strand
AAGTTGCTAATATCCCGTCGCTGAAGTGGTGTGTTCCGCCCTGGGCACAGGGTTTGCTTGACGAGAGGATTCGGATGATCGCCATAACTACCCGGTTGATGGTCGGGCTGAGTGTCCTGGCCTGTCTCTCTGTATTGACGGCTATGGAACCCGAGCCGGTGGATCAGTTCGGCAATATGTCGAATTTGATGGTTCATGGGGCGCACGCTTTCGCGCCACAGCAGCTCCGCGATGTCCTCACAGGCGATTTTCCCACGATTGTCGCGGCCCATCCCCGTGCCTCGCTGGAGTCGCTTCCGCGGATCGTGCAAGGACGTTTGCTGGCTGGTTACCATCAAGCCGGTTACGCGGACGCGCGTGTCGAGGTCCGGATCAATCGGGCGCAACACTGTCTTGAGGCCACGATCGACGAGGGGCCGGTGTACCTGTGCGGCGACGTAAGGATCGAAGGCGCGGTGTCGATTCCGGTCGCTGAATTGATCGAGCGGTTGACGCTACCGTACGTGCCTGCGAAGGCCATCAAGCCGGTATTCTCCGCTCTCCCGGAGCGTCATCAGGTCGACTGGTTGGATCGCAATGGCAGGAAGGTGGCTTTGGAAAAAGCCGTTTGGCCGCACGGCAAGCCGGCGCGGATGTCCTCCATGGCACGCAACTATCTGAACAAAGCGGTGCGGGCCGCTCTGTGGGACTTTGGGTTTGGTGCGTCTCAGTTCCATCTCGAGCCAGTGGTGGATCGGGCGACCCGGACGGTGGAGTTGGTAGTGACATTGATCGACGAGGGCCCGCCGACGGTGGTTGAAGATATCGAGATTGTCGGTGCGATACGCAACGGGCGACAAGCCATCCTGGATTACCTGGAGCTGCGTCCCGGCACGCTGTTGACCCGTCGGGAACGGAGTCGGTTGGAGTATATGCTCTGGCGCAGTGGGCGTTTCCTCGATTTGAAACTGGAGCCGAAGGCGACATTCGCCGAGGGTTCTTCAGCCAGATTGCGGATCACTCTGATCGAATCGCCTTATGCACCTGGATTGAACCAGCCGCTGACGCGCGAGCAGCAGGCGTTGTTGCGGCTGAGCGAGTGGCTGGCAAACGAGGACGGTTGGCAAGCGGATCTCTACTGGTCGATCACGAATCAGGCGGGCCAAACCGAAATTATCCTGTCCCCATCGCATGGTTTTTGCAGTTGGTCTCGTGCCGTGTCGGTAGATGGATCGCTGAATGACTCGGCGAGTCTCGCCGTACTTTCGGTACCGGGCACGCTGGCATTCCTGCTGCCTGGTCGCGGACAGCGTTTCGAGATATCTCGTCCCAACACCCACATCAACGTGATGGTGGGCATCGACCAAAACGATGATCCGGAGCAACCTGACAAGTACTTCGGACTCAAGATGCTTCTGGAGAGATCGTCGAACAATGACCAGCACCACGAAAACCCGCTACGGTTGTGCTTCACCATCTCTCCGCCCATCGCCATCGCGTTGTCCACTCGCCAGTTCGTACAAGCTGTTTGGGAGGGCGACCAACTGACCCTTCGGTTCTGGAACGACAGTATCGTCGTCGATGCCAAGACAGGCCGCCTGCTGCGTATGACGGGCAGCTCGAAGTACGGCAGGATTCACGGCGAGTTTCGCGAAGGCGCGTTCGCCCAATCAGCAGCCCCGTTGCTCCAGCAGCGGGAGACCTCCGCCAATCGCTTTCAGGCAGACCGTCCCTTGAGTTCGCTGCTGATGGTCCTGAGCGACGAACAATGGCTCCGTCCCTTGTTCACATATCGCGCCCAGGTTAAGCCAGCATTAGATATGGAACGATGGCGGCCTGACTCATGGCATCTCGCGCGACGTTTGATCGAATTGGACGTTCTTCAACCGATCGATCAGTGGATTATCCGGACTATCAGCCAGGATGAAACCAAGTTCATCATCCCCCATGACTTACATTCTAGGCTGTGCTTGACCCTTATGATTGGAAGTAGTTTACCGCTGGCAGACCAATTTTTCCCGCGGGGGACGTGGCCCTGGATCGTCTGGCGTGAGGCGGGGCTAACCATCGCCGGAAATGGTTCGCACACCACCGAAGAACTACGCCGCGCGTTTTACAGCGACGAGATCGGACCGGTCTGTCATCTTGTCATCGCCTGGGTGCTGATGCCTTTCAAGCCCGGCGTGGCCTCCCTTTTCGCCGAACGTGGCTTGACCATGCTGGACGTCGATTTCTTCCGTCACGATTACCATCCTCTGCTGGATGGAAACAGCCTGGCCGGAGGCTGCCTGCTGCGAGCCGGTGAGATCCTGCGCGAACTTGAGCCGGACGAAGTCCAACAACTGACCGACAACTTGCCCGAACCCTGGCGGGCCAGCATCACCTGCCTGGCCGAACACCTGCGCCAGCAGCGAGGCGAACCGATCGATAACGCTTTGTCCAGCGCCCTGCACGCCAGTTGGAACAACGGCTGGTCCGCCCTGGTCGCCCAGCAATTGAGCCGACTGAAAAGTTGTGCCACGCGATGATCGCGGAGTTCCTGCCAGGCGGAGGCCCAAGGATCTGCTGCTATGCATCCCAAGGAAATGGAATATAATGATGCCTGTG
>REEF01000469.1 GCA_007695205.1 Planctomycetaceae bacterium | reverse complement strand
AGTAGGACGGATTGGCAATCCGTCCTACGAGGGAACTTTATGCAACGTTGGGGTAAACCTCGCAGATTAGGCCGATCTCCCGATTCTACAGGCGGTGCCATTTTGCCAGCACCCTGGATGATCGCGCGATCATCCATCCATAACGATCCTGCCCAATATTGCGTTACGTGGTTTCGTGACCAGACCAATTTTCAGACGAAATTTTGGCAGCAGTCGAGCCGAGAGGCCCTAACAGCTCATGGGGGCTGCTGAAAATCGTTCAGCAGGCTCCAGACGTGGGGTGATTGTTGACGGAGCCGGTCGGTGGTTTCCTGGTCCAGGTGATCGAGCCGCAGGGGGATCGCTCGGTAATCAAGGTCGGGGCGGGGGCGATCGGAACTGTATTTGTAGTCGAAGGTAAAATGGCCCAGGGGCGTGAGCCCGACCTGCGGATGGCTGTGGCAAGGGACGGTGATGTAAAAATCGCCTCGCGTCTGTCCCTTATGCGTTGCCGGGCGGACAGCCAGTTTCTGCTGGTCGACCAAGCGCACGACCAGTTTTCGAGCGGTATAATAAGCTGGGTCGACCCAAGCAACCGGCTGGGCGATCAAGTCACGGTAGATGTACTGACCGTTCTCCTGATATTCGAATAACTGCTGCAACTGCTGCTCGAAAGCGTCTCGCAGGTAAGGGAAATGGGTACAGGCCAGGATGATGGCGCGGACGGGTTGAGGATCAGGGGATCGACGAACCGTTTCCAACAGACTGACCAGATCGTAGCGCAGGTAGTTCATCACGCTGTTCAATTGCAGCGTTGTGGGGCGATCCGCAGGACCTTCGAACAGCACGCCGTGGTTCCGGAAGTCCAGGGCGTAACGCGGCAGGATATCCGGGTCGATGGGAGCCAGCGGATGGTCGAGCGACGGACCATGGTAATCGTCTCGCGGCCGGCCGGATGATACGTTGTGCACGATAAACTCTTCCGCGCCATCGATCGCACCGGCCAGGCCCAACGAGCCCTGCTGGACGACGTCGATCCGCTGGTGCCGGCGATTCCAGTCGCGACGCTCGCGTTCGGCATCGATCCCGCGCGGGTACGCGTCGGCCAGCACCGTCGCCCGGGTCGCCAGAACGCCGATGGTGCCGCTACGACCATCAGCAAAATGTTCCAGCGCGCCACGCACACCAGCGTCCACCACACCGACCACGGGAACGTTCAATCCGCTGGCTTCCACCAGTTGATCGATGTGATGTTTTCCGTAAGCGGTGGCTGTGTTACAGGCGATCACCACCGCCTTGACCGGCAATTTGTCACTGACCGGCGGGCTGTGTTCGTCCGGGTGATAGCGGTTGCCCAGCAGGAAGTGAACGTCTTGGATGATCAAGTCTTCCAAGAACCGTTGCCGCCCCACATGAGGATAGTTGCCGTAGGGCATGTTCGCCTGGTCAGCCAAGTAGATGAACGACTGGCCTGCGAGATCCGGTTGGCCGTCACCGGATGGTAACGGCTGGCCCGTCCGATTATCGAAAGCATCGATCGTCAGCATGGCTTCCAACACGGCCAATCCACCGGTTCCCGAATCGAAGACACCGATCGGCAGCTTGACGGGATCCACCGCGGCCTGCTGACGGGCCTCGCGCGCCGTCTGTGCGGCCTGGGTGATCCGCGCCTGCTGGGCGTCGAGCGAATCGTGGTCGGCGACCGCCAAGACGCCGCTGCACAACACCAGGCCGCCGACCAACACGGCTCGTTGGATCAACCAACCGATTTGCAAAACATCACGCATACAGAAAAATCCTCCTCATCTACCCCAACGCTGCATAAAGCTCCCACGTAGGACGGATTGGCAATCCGTCCCACATCCCACGTAGGACGGATTGGCAATCCGTCCAGCTTTTTTGCAATGTTGGGGTCTAATCAAGCGGTTCCAGAAACAACTCAGAATGATAGCTTACCGGAGTGGCTAACGTTGGAATCGGTTTGTCGGTCAAGTGTTGGATACTCCAGGCACAGGCATAACCGATGCTGGTGTAGATGCCTTCGGGTTCGCTAAAGGATTCAAGGACGGGCAGCGCTTCGATGGCACGCATCCGGCCCAGCGAGATGGCCGAGAAGCGGCGGACTCGCGGGTCTTCCGGATTGTTGATATCCAGATCGCTCAACCGATCCGCCAACGCCGCGACCAGATCGCTTGGTGCCTGATCCTCGTGCAAGTAACCCAGCGCCCAGATCGCCGCTGATCGGGAACGGGAGATCGTCAGATCCTTGGGGATGAAGGTTCGCAGCAGGTCGTCGGCGGGCTGATATCGTTGCTGGCCGAAAAACTCGAACAGATGAGCCAGTTGGTCATCCAGATCGGGCTGGCCGGGTACAAATCGCAGCAGTTCCTCGCGTCGTCCGTGCCGCTGACGCGCGATCTCTAGCGCCGGGGCCAGCACGCGATCGGCGCCCAAGCGTCGCAGGCCCCATGCGGCGATGACAAAGACCTCGGGCCTCTCGTGCGACAACAACTCGACCAGACGTTCGGCAGCATCCTCGTCGTCCAGATTGGTCAGCAGGATGACGCTCTGCTCGAGCACTTGCCATCGTGGATCATCGATCAACCGTCGACCGATCCGGATCAACGGCTCGCCCCACTCGGGCGATTGGGCCAATTGCTCCAGGAACTGCCGTGCGTCATCGCGCAAACTGGGGATCGGGTCGCCCACGAGCCGGCTAAGTCGCTCCAGATTCTCAGGTGACGGACAGGCCGCCAATGCGCGGGCGACCAGTCGTCGGACATTCACATCGCCTCGATCCAGCAGCATGTCGGCCATGGGGACGATCGAGGATGGGTCCAGTTCCAACAAACGTTCCAGGGCAATGGCGGCTACGGCCGATTGTTCGTCGCCGGCCATCTGGACGAGCAACTCCTGGGCTTCAGCCGAATCGTGCCAGCGCAACCATTGGACGGCGACCAACCGGTCGACCAACGTGGCCGGCGACTGGCGAGTGAGCAACGGGGCGGCGGCATCTTCCAGTCCGCTGTGGCGGATCTGGCCCAAGGCGATGGCGGCGGCCACGCGCAGATCGGGTGGCTGATGCGCGTCTGCAGCAACCTGCTGCATCTCGTCGGACGCGGCCTGATCGCCCAAATCGCCCAATCCACGAATCGCCAGCAACCGGCGGCGTCGATCGACACGATCGTCCGCCACACGAACTCGCCACGCTTCGATCATGGGCGGATACTGCCACCGTCCCAGCGAGGGCTCGGCCACCTGGGCCATGTCCAGGCCATCAGACTGAGCTTGCTGGAACAGGGCGGGCGCCGCTTGACGCGCCTCCAGGGTCACCAGGGCTTGGGCGGCAGTCAAGCGGACGATCCGCCGATCGTGCCGGACCAGGTTCTGCTCTAGCGGTTCGATGGCCGCGTCGATGATTTCCGTTCCTCGGTGATGCGCCCAGACCAGCATGCGCTGCGCTTGTTGGCGCAGATCGCTTTCGGGCGACTGCAGCGTGGCAATCCATAACTCCAGCGTCCCGTCGCGAAAGCGGGTGATCGGATCGGGCAGTTCGATTCGCGGGTCTTGGAACATGGCGTAATCGAAACGCAGTTGGGAAGCTGGCTCCGCCACAGCGGGCGACGCAAGGAAGGTGCTGATCACGAGGCTCAGCAGCCCCGTCCGTTGCCATACCGGGCGGCTTGCAACGCTTTGCTTCTTCGTCGTTTTCTGGTTTGGAATGGTCATTCCTGTCCTCCGAACGTGATTCGGTTTGTCTACGGCGCCGATCCTTAGGTCGCTTCGCTTGTTTGAAGTTCGTCTGGTTCATTGGGGGCGAGTCAATCGGTGAGTACGAAAGATCACCAGAGTCATGCAGATCATCGACGCACAAGCGGCGAACCACCAGCTAGCCGGGATCAACTGATACTGCTCGAAACCGGGCGTGCGAATCACCGCCAAACCTGCGGCGATCGGGTTCATCGTCAACGCGGTGACGACCGTGCCGTGTCCGAACGGCGCGTCGCGCAGCAGCCAAACCAACATCGTCCCTCCGCAGAATACCGCCAGCACCGCGTACGCGCTGGCGGTGGCTGTCGCGGTACGGCTGAACAGGCTGCTGCAGGCCAGGCTCAAGGCGATCGAAAACACCCCGGTCAGCACCAGACTGATCAACACCTGGCGAATCTGAAGCCACATCGACGGTTCGATGTAGACCATCACCACATAGCCGGGCAGGGTGGATACCAAGATCAGCAGCAGGGGCCAGACCACACTGGCCAGTTTCCCGATCAGGATCCGCGTTGCGGACAGCGGCGTCATCTGCAGCAACTGCCAGCCGCCACTTTCAAGCTCGGTGCTGATCAGTCCGGCGGCCAGGGCGGGGGTCAGCAGCACAATCAGGGCGCCTTGCAGCAGCACCATCAATCCGCCGATCGTTTCGGGTCCCCAGTCCATCGATCCCAGGCTGGCGACATACGTCAATCCCAGGGAAGCCATCGCGCTGAAAGCTGCCAAGCGGATCATCCAATGCATGCGGCCGAACCGGCGGCAACGAAATTCTTTGACCATCACGGGGTTCACCAGCGGGGCGATGGTCAGCTTACGGCGCTGCGGATCGACCACGAACACCATCCGCCGCAACGTACGGATCAGCCAATGCCGTTCGTCGGTGATCAGACCCTGCGAATGGGCTCGATCAAACAAGCGATGATTCAGCCGCAGCAGAGTCAAACCGGCGAACAGACCCGTGGCCAGCATCGAGTAACTGACGAAGCGCCAGAAAACGTCCCCGGCGACCAGCAGGCCTTTGGAGCCCACGCCGCTGTGTCCCACCAGTTCCATCACCGCCGTGATCGGCGACACGCAGCGCAGATGCTCGGCCGCCGGTGCTTTCCAGCCGCCGGTGCCCTGCAGGAAATAATGCGGGCCCAGCGAGACGACGGCCATCAACAAAACGCCTCCGTAGGCATAGCGGAGCGCCGCATCGGTCGATTGGGCATACGTACTGACCAGCAGCGCCCAACTGGTGTATTGAACGGCGACCAGCAGCAAGATGGCGTACAGCGGCAGCAGTTCACCGTCCAGCGAAATGCCACCCATCGCATAGCAAGCAGCGGCTGCGGGAAGACTGGTCAGCAACAACAGCACGACCAGCCCCAAGCTGCCGATCAATTTGCCGAAGTAGATCGACCCGGACCGGAGGGGCGAATTCAGCAACAGGATCAACGTGCCCCGCTGTTTCTCGCGGACGATCGACGTGGCGGGGAATGCGGGGGTCAGCAGCAACAGCGCGCCCAGCAGACCGTAGCCGAACAGCCGGAAGACCTTCTGGGCGGGAGCGCCGCTGAGATCGACCTGGGCGTCGGATGGCCAGCCCAGCAGGACCAGAGCCGAGAAGACCATGGCCGCCACGATAACGGTTGCAGCGGCACGGTGACAGCGCATCGTGCCGATGAACTCGCGTTGGACGATCGGATGAGTTGGCACCGAGCTTTCTCCTTCTTGGCAGTTGGCCGGATCAACGGCAATCCGGCGAGCCATCCACGGCCTCACGCCGCGTCGGCTTCGCTCCGTGTGACGTTCAAAAACGCATCTTCCAGATCCGACACGACCGCGCGGAACTGGGACACGCGGATGCCGGAGCTGACCAGCAGAGCGAGCACCCGGCCCAGATCGTCGTCCGGCCGATCCGTCTCGAATCGCAAGATCGCTTCGGCTTCGGACGGCACCACGGCCGCATGGTCGCCCAACGCCTGGGCCAGCGTCTGCGAGGCCTGCTGGAACTGAGCATGGTTGGGTAATTGGACCTCGATCAACCGCTTCTGGCGAACCTGGGTCATGATCTCGTCCATCGTCCCGCTGGCTCGCAATCGTCCGTGAGTCAGGATGGCGACCCGGTCACAGATCCGCGACAATTCGGGCAGGATGTGGCTGGTCACGATCAGCGTCTTGCCCATCGCAGCCAAATGCAATAACAATTCGCGCATCTCGATCCGTGCCTGAGGGTCCAAACCATTGGCAGGTTCGTCCAGGATCAGCACCTCGGGGTCGTGCAGCAGCGTGCGAGCGATCCCGATCCGTTGCTGCATGCCGTGACTGAGCGTTTCGACGAACCGATCAGCCATGTAGGTCGAACCAGTCGTCTCCAACACCTGGTCGATCCGTTGTCGACGCCGTTGCCAGGGGATCTTGAAGGCCGCGCCAAAAAAGTCCAGGTACTCGCGGACCCGCATGTTATCGTAACTTCCAAAACGGTCGGGCATGTAGCCGACCAGATGCTTGATCTTGCGAGCTTCGCGCACACAATCCACGCCGGCGATCCGCGCTTGGCCCGCGGTCGGTCGCGCCAAACCGACCAGGATCTTGATCGCGGTCGTTTTGCCCGCTCCGTTGGGACCGATGAACCCGAGGATCTGCCCGCGTTGCAGCGAAATCGACAACTGGTCCAAGGCGACGAATTCGCCGTACTTTTTTGTCAACGCTTGTGTTTCGACTACCGCTTCACTCATCGCCAACTCTCTTTCTTTTGGGGTCAGGTCTTGACTTATAACTTATCGTCTTCATGTCCCCAGCAAGATCCGCATGCCTGATAAGTTATAAGTCAAGACCTGACCCCACTTTACCTGCGATTTCCAATTGGACGCGTTCGATCTCCCAAAGCTGTTCGGCCACGGTGCCCGTCTGGTCCTGGATCCCGCTGATGACAAGGCCGATCGTCAATCGGCCTTGAGTCTCCATCGGGGGAAGCGAATCGCCGGACAATGGTACGGCGATCACTCCGATCGGATTCTGTATACGGGCGAGTTGTTGGATCTGCTGATCCCGCATACAGCGGATTTCGATGGTACGACCGGGGGCCGTCATCTGCAGGGTCAGCCGTACTCGGTCCACGTCCAGGGGCAGCACGGCCGCGGGAACCTGGAAGTGTAACCATACCTCGGAGGCCGATTTCGAGGCGATCCACTGGCCTCGACGATGGTCATACAAAGGCGATGCGCCCTGGCCGTCGACCATGCTGGTGACTCGCAATTCGACGAACGGGGACGGGATGACGACCGAGGTTCCGGGGCGTGCCGGCTGGATCTTCAGCGGGATCGCCCACAGAGCAGTGCCGACCGGCTGAGCCGATGCGGGAAACTGGAAGTCCAACTCCAGTGGATCACCCCAGCCCAGCAGTAAAGGGCGTTGAACATGCTGCCTGCTGGCGGAACTGGGGCCTAGCATTTTCGCCAAGGCGACTTGGCGACGCCGTTGTTCGTCGCTCAGCCACCCGCTGCCGACGTACCGTCCTGGCGGCAAAACGTCTCCGGGTCCGGCGACCAGTTCCGTGCGATCCTCGCGCATTGCCAAACACGGCTGACCCGGCAGGGCGATCACGATGTCGGTCAGTGGCAACGGTTGATCGACCCAGCGAGCGACAAAGCCTTGCTCGGAAAACGTGCCCTGCACGGCCAGCCGCTGATTCAGATCATCGGACCACTGAAAGTCAGCCGTCCACAACCCGGCCGTGGGGCGGAGATTGTCCCAGTGCCAGCGGTCCAGGTCCGACCACACCATCCGCCGCATGGTACCGCCCATCGCATTCTCCTCGGGCTGGAACACCCCGCCTCGCAAAGCTCCGCAGACTGGTTGGGTCATCGCCGGGTCGTAGAACGCCAGCAAGCCGCTGGCAAGCACCTGGTCCGCTCCGTCCGAGACTTCCAATAACTGCGCCTGGCCCACCGTCGCCGGGACGGCACGCTGGGCCTGTAATCCCAGAGCTGCCAACGGGATGGTGGCGGCGACCGCCAGCAGCGGCGCGATCCAGGCGAAATGTTCCAGACGCCGTCGCCAGGCCAGGCCGACGCCGGCCAGCAGCAACGCGCCGCAGAATAGGCCTAAGAGCGTGGTTACCGACGAGCGGGACGCGATGCGGTAGCCGATCCTTTCAAACAAATAGTCGCGGAACATGCTCGGCTGGCCCAGCGGCGGCCGGTCATTCTGCAAAAGTGTCAGCGAATCCAAGTGCTCGTTCGGCCAGTAGTCGCTCATCCGGGTCGTGTCCCAGTACGGCCTTGCCATTCGAGGTTCTTCGATCCAAGCTCGGGCATCCAACGCTGTGAACAGCGCACGGCCGCGCCCCACAGAACACTCGAACGCCGCTGGCCAGCCGTCCACGGTATGCGTCACGTGCATGTCGTCGACCAACACTCGCACGAAATTCACCGGTTGTTCGTAGGCCACCGTCGATGTCGCGGAATGGTCACTTTGCTCGTCCCGGATCGTTACTTCATGCAGTTCGACTCGATCCACCAACTGGCACGTGAACGCTTGGCCCAACAGCTTTTCCACGTTGACCAGCTCCACTCGATCCAACATGACCCACAGTTCACCGCCGTTGTGTAACCATTTGCGAAGTGGACCGAGGATCGCCACATCGCTGGCAAAACGGTCGTTCCATAAGACAATCTGATCCAACCCGTCCAACAACTCGGGCAACGGCGGCAGATCGCGCACTTGGATCGGCACCATCCGCCGCTGGAAGCCACGCGAGGTTCGATAAGCGATGGCCGCCTCGTACGCGTAGTCCACCTCGCCCCAGCGGACCTGCTTTGTTTCGTCGGAAAAGAAGCCGCTCAGTGGCCGATCATGATTGACTCGCAGCAGACCCGTGTGCTGCACTCCTTCCTGCTCGCGGCGCAGCACCACTTCCCTGCCGCTTCGATCGTCAATCAACAGACCAAAACACGGAATCGATTCTCGGTCGGGCGAGATCTTCGGCAATTGGACGGGAATCCAGGTCCGTCGCTTCGTGCGGGGCGGTAGACCCACCCGACGAGCAAACTGGATGTCGGGGTCCGGCGAGAAAGCGCAAGCGGCCAAAACGTCCACCGGCTGGTCTTCGGCATTGACGATTTCCACACCGACCACACCCCAAGCACCGGATACGTATTGATACAAGCCCGCCGGAACACCCAGTTGTCGAAATCGTACCGGTGCCACTGGTTCGGCGCCCTGGAGGCCGTGCGTGCCCATGACGATTCCTACCAGCAGACTGTGGACGACAAGATTGAAGAGCGGATGGTGTCCCATCAGTTTATCCCCCCCAGCGATTTGCCGCTGAACGTCTTCCTGGTGGCATCGGCCCTGGCATCGGTTGAATCCGCTACGAAAAAAAAGAAAGCCAGTGATGCTGCCAAGAGCCTGCACTATAGCGATGCAATGGGGCGCACAACAACCCCCGGCACGAAAAGCCAGAAAGTTTTTCTCAGGACGTCAGTCAGGCCCTTTTTCTAACAGAGCCTAGAACAACGTGCTGAAGAAGACAGCGTTCATCAGCAGGCCGTTGGGACCGTACCAGAACGAACGAAAGTTCGGATTGTCTAGGAAAACCACGATGCGGCCCTGGCCGTGACGTTGGGCGACGACCGCCGCGCTGCCGGATGCCCGCTCGATCTGCTCGGCGGCCATGTAGCCGCTCAGCAGCGGTTGGTCCGGGTACCGAGCCACGTTGGTTCCCGGGGCGGTAGAGGGCTCGTAGAACGAAGTGTGGCGGCGGAACAGGGGCAGCGTGGCGGGTGCTCCGTAAGCGATGGGGTGAGTCACGTCCAACCGAGCGGCCAGGATCGCGCCACCGATCCGCTGCGCCGCGCGGGCGTCTCGCAATTGCTCGTAAGGCAGATCCTTCAAGAACGGTACCTCGTCAAAGGGCCTGGGCTCCAACGAGGCCAGCTCGTGCTGGACCAGCCAGTCCACCGAGTTGCCCGATGCGATCAACCGACCTCCGGAACGCACCCAGGTGTCGATGGTCTCGGCATGCAAGCTGCTGTACGATCCCCCGGCCAGGATCAGCGTATTGTATGGACTCAAGTCGGCTCGACGTACTTGCGCGGCGTCCAGCAAGGTCACGGGTATCCCAAAACGCTGGTCAAGCAGATGCCAGATCGAACCGGCTTCGGTAGCGGTGGTACCGTCGCCGGTGATCAGAGCCAGACGCGGCGGATCGAGGACGCGCAACGACACATGACTGCCCAGATCCGGACCTTCGCGAGTCAAGCCCGTGTCCAATGCCCAGACAATCACATGGTCCTCGTTCACGATCTGCCGGATCAAAGCATGCAGATCGTCGGGAGACAACGGTTGCTGGGCGGTGGCGATCATGATCGAACCACGTGGGAACGTACGGGTTCGACCGTCCACCTCGACAGTCATCGGCCGCGTTGTGGCGCGGGTGCGGATCTGGGCCGCTTGCAGCTTGTGCAACGCACGCGGTGCGAAGTACCGTCCCCAGGCCATGACGTACGCATGTTCCGCTTGCCCTCCGACCAGCCGACCACCATCCAGTGCGATCGGATCGAGCACCGAGCCCAGGTGCGGGGCGACATCGTCCAACAGTTCAGCATGACGCAGCCCGTACGCCAAAGGCAGCGTCCAGGTCGATACGTCGTAGAACGTCGAGTCCTGGTATTCGAGCGTCCGCTCCATCAGCGTCTTGATCAAGCGGAATTGAGGATGGTCCAGCGGCACCACGTAGGCGCTGCCCTCGCGGAATGTCTGGCCGTCGATTTCCAGTTCGCCTTTCAGTTCGTAGACGTCGATACGATGCTTCTGCAACAATTCCACCAGCAATTGGGCTCGCGTGCGGTCCGGATGGAGCCCGATCACATGGGCTTTGACCGGATACTGGGCTGCCAAGACGGACCTTTCCGCAAAGAAATCTCGCTGGTATTGCAGCAGCGACGGACGCATCTGCACTGCGGCTTTCAGCAACGACAACGACGTGGCCAGTTGGTTGCGGACCGTGTGCGCGTAGGTCAGTTCGCCGTTGGCCGTCTGCCGTCGCAGCCCGCGCGACGAGGCCTGTTCGAACAGGATGCCGATCCCGCCGGTCACGTCGGGGTAGGTCGAGCCTTTGCCGGGGAAGAAATCATCGAACGATTCCTCCGTGTAGTACAAGGTGCCCAGCCGGTCCAGGGCACGGGCGTGAAATTGGGCGATATCGGCCGTCAATTGCTGATTCTGAGCCGGGATGTTCAAATTCACCTGACTCGGCACACCCGGTTGAAAGAAGTAATGGGCGTCGGAGCCCATCTCGTGGAAATCGCCCACGATCTGAGGCCGCCAGTGATTCAAGATCTCCAGACGGCCTTGGCCTTCGGGATGTAGCACCGTAAACCAGTCCCGGTTGGCATCAAACCAGTAATGATTGAAGCGGCCGCCCGGCCAGGGTTGCCGATGCTCACGATTCTGTGGATCGGCGACGGGTAAAGCGCCCCGGTTTTGGTTCACCCAAGTCACGAAACGCTGCTGGCCGTCCGGATTGAGCATCGGGTCCAGCAGCAGCACCACTTGGTCCAGCACCTGGTCGACCGCCGGGCCTTCGCCTGCGGCCAGATGGTACAGCAGCAACATGGCCGCCTCGGGGCCGCTGGATTCATCGCCATGGACCCCGTAGCCTTGGTAGACAATAGCAGCTTGATCGACCAACCGGTCGACGTTTACAGAATCGGGCGCTTCGCTCAGCCGCAGATTCTGTTGTCGAATCCGTTCCAGCCGCCGGTGGTTGGCCGGCGAGGTGACGATGGCATAGATCAGCGGCTGGCCTTGGTAGCTGCGAGCGTATTGGACCAAATGGACTCGATCGCTGACCTGGTCGATGGCTCGGAAATAGGCGGCGATCTGATGCGGTTGCGTGTGCCGATCACCCACGCGATGCCCCAGAATCGACTCGGGTTTGGGGATCTCGTCCCGATACCGCTGGACACCGTCCAGCGGGAATTCCAGCCCGATCGGCAACTCTTGAGCCTGCAGTCGCGTGACCGCCAAGCACAGCACAAAAACCAACAACACCAACTTCGTCATGACAGAATCTCCAAGATGGCCGATTGCCCATGTGAATACTAGTGATTCTAGTCGCCTCGCCCCACAATGCAACAAAATCTTTGGGGGCAAGTTTTGAGGAAGCCCGGCGAAATGCGACGAGTTGAGGGGTTTGATGGGATGCTGCTGGATACGCTTGCCTATCGGAACGATCTGCGATCCACGCGGCACGCATGAAAGCCGATCCGTAGCGGACCTGACACCTCCGCTTCAGCAAGAGAAGTCGTAAGTTATAAGTCAAGACCTGACCCCAACTTCACGAGCCATGCGTGTGCCTGATCGACTTCGCCTTGGTCGAAGTAGCGGATCTCTGCTGTGGTAAAAGGTTTGCAGAAGCCCGCCATCCACTTCTGCCATTTTTTTTCGCCGACCATGGCCAAACGTTCGATATCGTTGAAATGGCTCAGGTTGAACTTGATGTCTTCCCAAAGCGCGCCGGTATTCCAGCCTCGAAACGCTTGCATGTCGAACAACACGCGAATCTTGCCATGGTCCGCGATCAGCCGCTTCACCTCAGGCACGAAAAGCTCGTAGTCCTCCTTGCGTAATTCCTCGCTGACATGCACCCTCAGTACCTTGCCGCCCAGTTCTTCTTTCAAATTCAGCGTCATCATCCGGCTCCTTCGATCCTAGAAATAAGGTGCGAAACAAATCATGCTTTTAGCCCAACCCGGCGGCCGCACCAACCGAGGGAGGCGATCTCGATCACATCGAGGTCGTTTTGAACGATTACTCCGTGCAGGTTCGGTCTCATCGCAAATTCATTCCGACGTTGCATAAAGTTCCCTCGTTGGACGGATTGCCAATCCGTCCTACTTTATGCAACCATGGGGGGTTCATTCATCACATGGGTTCTGTTCCTCGATCGCTGTCATCGTGCTGGCCCCCTGCCGGTTTCGGCAGCAAAGACGGGCCAGATGGGCCAGCCGCTCCAGGGTCACGCGGTCCGCGTGTTCAGGACGAATTTGCATCGAGGGCAGGCGAGCGGCTCGCACGACACGAACCAGTTCGGCACGGCTCATTTCGGAGATCTGGCTCGAGGACAGTTCTGCGATGCTCGCTTGACCCCACCCCTTTGCGAACTCCGGCAACGAGGTGCTGCACCGATCCTTGAGTTCGCTCTGGGACATGGATTTTCGCGGCAGTGCCGCTTGCGACTTGGCACCCATGCCCTGGCCCGTGGAGCCCGGTGGCCGGCTCGCATCCCGGGGTAGGAAGGATTTGTCGGCTTCGGCCAAGTTCATCGTTGATAATGGCATTTCTGACCTCCCAGGCTGTCGATGTATTCTTCCAGTGACTCAGCGATTTCCGTGCCTCACGGCCGCGTTCATTCTCTCGCGCTAGGGCGATGCGCCTATTCCGAGGATTCGTGATCTTGATGTGGCGGATTTCAGGACACACCGATGTCCGGTCTCGAAGTCCGGCTATCGTGGGCTGTGACGAGCTGACGGACTCTCGACGACCCGTGCCTCCCGCAGCATGATCCAGCTCACCACGAGCAGGCGGCGAAGAATAGCAGACTTCCCGCACCCAGCAGGATTGTGAAAGCGTCCCGTCAACAGCCCTACTGTTTTTCCTCCTGGTGGTGAATGTCCGACAGAATGACGGCGCAGCACGACACGCTGTCGTTTGTTCTGCCGCAAAACGGCGTTTTGACCACGGCTGGTGCTTTGCGTATTCGATCCAGAAGCAGGCCAAGCAAGGCGGCATCGGATTTGCAGCACTGGCCCCCATGCGTTTCCCGTTTCGCACCTGCTGGGGTTCCGATCGAGCCCCCCCCTCCCCCCCCTTTCCTTACAGAGCTTAGGACTGGTGACGCTGGCCGACGACGCGGAGGATTTCGTTCGGCAGCAGGAGATGGGGCCGGGTGGCGCTGACGGGAATCCGCGAGTTCTTAACGGATCTGCCGTGAATGGTGGCGAT
>REEF01000556.1 GCA_007695205.1 Planctomycetaceae bacterium | reverse complement strand
GCCCCCTTTCCCGCAAAACGCGACAGTAATTCATTTGCCGATGCTTAGCGATAAATCTTCATGGATGATGATCGTCTGGTCGACCGCGGGAGGATCGATGATCTGGACGGTGCCATCGGGCCAGATGACTCGCGCAGCGTTGATTTCATTCAGGTCACCCAATCCGAAGGTGACGGGCAATTCGACCTGGGACAGGTAGCTGCGCGTGGGCATGACCGATCGGCTGAGCGTGCGACCGGCCACATCGAGCTCGACCCGGGCACCGATCGCATGCCGATTGGAGCGAATGCCTTTCAGCCGTACACGTAGCCAGTGGTGTCCCGCCTGTTGATCGTTGCGCAGCAGGCGAGGTGATTGGGCGATGCCTGTGAACAGCACGTCCAGATCGCCGTCGCGATCGATGTCGGCAAAGGTGGCGCCGCGTCCGACCAGCGGTCGAACCAGGTCGGAGCCCGACTGCTGCTCGCGCACCAGGCAGAATTCGGTACCATGTTCGGGCCCCGCGTTCCAAAACAGTTGGGGCGGCTGCTCGTAATGCTGGCTGGCCTGGACCCGATTGATCTCGCTCTCCAGATGCCCGTTGACCGCCAGCAGATCCAGACGCCCATCCAGGTCGTAGTCGAAATAGAACACGCCGAAGGTCAGTGCGTTGCGGGTCGGCGGCCCCAGTCCGGTAGGAATGGCTTCGTCGATGAACCGCAGGTTGCGGTCGTAGCTGACGTACAGGGCCGTCGCCTCGTTGGCAAAATTGCCGATGGCGATCCCCACCGCCTGGTTATTGCGGAACCGAGCCACATCAATGCCCATCGCGCCTCGAGCCGCACCGGCCATGTCGAAAGCCACGCCGGCCATCATGCCGATCTCTTGAAACGTGCCGTCACCCTGGTTATGAAATAGAAAGTTCTGCACCGTATCGTTGGCCACCACGATGTCCATCCAGCCGTCCCGGTCGAAATCGTAGAAGATGACACCCAGAGATTTTCCCATCGGTTGGCCGGTCAGCGGGTTGCGTACCTGGATGCCCGCTTCGGTCGACACATCGGTGAAACGGCCATCGCCCTCGTTGCGATACAGCCGGGAAAACGTCCCTTCGAAGTCCTGCGGACGACCGTAGGCGCGACCGCCGCCGGTCAATTGAAAATCCTGAGCCAGATCGTCTTCCTTAGACCATTTCAGGTAGTTGCAAACGAACAGATCCAACAGGCCGTTGTTGTTGTAGTCCAGCCAGCCGCAACTGGTGCTCCAGTCTTCTGCCCCGCCGCCTACGCCTGTCTGGTCCGTCACATCGATAAACGTGCCGTCGCCCATGTTGCGAAACAGGCGGTCTTTGCCCAACGCGCTGATGAACACGTCGACGTGCCCGTCATGATCAAAGTCGCCCACGGCCACGCCCATGCCAAACAGCGAGATATCCAGCCCGGCCGCCTGCGTGACATCCGTAAAACGTCCGTCGCCCTCGTTGCGGTACAAGGCCAGGGTGGCTGGCCGCTCCTCGGGACGCTGGTCCCACGGCCATCGCTGGGAATTGACCAGCAGCAGATCGGGAAGCCCATCCCCATCAAAGTCGAAAAAAGCACATCCGCCTCCCATCGTTTCGGGCAAAAGCTTGTCGCCGTAGGAGCCGTCTTCGTGGACAAACGTGATCCCAGCCGCCTGGGTGATGTCGGTGAACGGGATGCGAGGGATGCTCTGAGCCGGCAATTCGCGAACCCTGGCCTCGGCAATCTCTGCCGGTGCCGAGATCTCCATCGCCGGTTCGCGGCGCAGCCACCAGAGACCGGTCGCGATGCAGGCGGCCAACGCGCCCACGACCAGCAACGATCGGCGAGCTGCGGCCGCCACCCGAATGTCTTGCGATTTGTCCGTTTCCGGCGTCGTGGCCGCACGGCGATCTTCTTGTCCCCCAGGTCCTTCCATGATCATGGCTCCTCTGCCGAGCGAACGTCGACGGACTGCGGATCGGGCAGGCTCGTTGGGTCTTCCGTCCTCGGCGGCTTCAATCGATAGATAACGACATCCGACGAGGCGTGATTGGCGGCCGGGTACTTCTCGCGAGCCAAACGAACGGCCCGGTCCCGCGCGTTGTCATCCGGCTTGTAACGCTGGTGCAGCCGGTGATGTTCGTCCGCCCGCTGCTGGTCCCCCAACCGCTCGTACAGCAGTTGCAGGTTATAGTGAGCGGCCACGTTTTCGCTGTCGATCGCCAAGGTGCGTTGGAAGACGTCGACAGCCTGAAGCCAGTAGTCCCGTGCTTCTTCCTGGCGGTCCTGACGTTGCCGCTGCTGGCCCAGCAGGAACAGGGTTTCCCCGTACAGGTTCAGGACTTCATAATCCCGGCTGAAATCCAGGTGCCGCTGGACCATCGATTCGGTACGAACCTGCAGGACGTTCCGTAAATGCTCGGCAGCCGTCTCCAAAAAACCCTGCTGGCGACTGACCAGACCGCTGAGCCAATTCCAGGTCCAGTGGGGAAACCGTGGATCGTCTTGGTACCGGGCGGCTCGATTCAAGGCGTCGACGGCTTCATCCAGTCGGCCTTCGCGTTCATAGACCCTTGCCAGATTCATCGGTCCGTCGTAACGGCCCAGCCGTTGGACCGCGAGAAAAGCCTCTTCCGCCTGGCGCAATTTGGCCCTGCCCCGCAGCAGCAGCCCGATCCCGTAATCGTTCCATCGCTGCCAGACCGGGATATCCGGCGCCGGTTGCTCGAGCCGTTCGTCCGATCCGGCGACCGCGAACGTGATCCGATCCTCCGCCAGCGTGGTGATCGGCAGATCGTTGGTATAGGGCTGACCGGGCTGGTAACCACGGATGGGATTACCCAATTCGGCGTTCACCCTCGCGACGAAATCCATGAAACGCTGGTCGAATTTGCGGTACTGCAACCGGACCGACACCGTGACCGGCGAGTCCAGGGCTTCGGGCAATTCCAGCGCGTAATGCACGGTTTGGGCAGCGCCGGGCGGAATTTCGTGATTGTACAGCGGAGTGAAGATGTCCTGGGCGTTTCGGCGATCGATTCGGTTGCCTTCGCGGTCCAGCATGAACACGTTGACAAAGTGAGCCCACGGATCGACCTCGTTGCCCCGCCGGGGATCCAATGCGCCGCTGCGTCCGATCACCCGGGAACCGGACGTTACCGTCACCTCCAACCAGATCTCGTTGGAATCCGTGGTGCCTTGGGTGAAATGGTGTCCCATCTCCAGCGTGCGAATCACCGTTTCCAGCAGGTAGGTCCTGCCGGGATGAAGCACGGGCACATCGGGTCGCAGCGGCGCGATCAACGGGCCATCGATCTGCCCTTCCTCCCGCAAGCCGAACAGATCGACGCGGACGATCCCTTGCAGGAAATCCTGGTGCCGTTGGATGACCTGAGGCTGATCCCGCAACCAGGCGACCCCCGTATTGGCTGATGGAAACAGATGATCGTGGATGCTGGGCTGAGCGACCCCATCGTAAACCTGGGCTCCGAAATCGGTCGAAGGCTTCAGCGGCATATGGCAGCCGTTACAGTTCTGCTCGGCTACCTCCGGATAGTAAAAACTACGGGCTCCGTGCCCCGAAACGCCGCTCAGCAGATACGAATCATAGTGGTTCTGGCCGCGAAGAAACTCCCGGTAATGGTTCAGCTCATAAGGCAGATGGACCTTGTGACAGACCGAACAGAACTCGGCCGTCGAGTGAAACGGCTTCAGGAACGTGCGTTTGTGAAATTCCGGCTTGGCTTTGATCAATTGGTTGCTGATCCAACGCAACGCGGCGCTGCGGCTGCGAGCGAAAGGATAGTGGACCGGTTGTTCGATCGTGTAATCCGCATTGCCTCGAGTGCTGTTGATCGAAGTGATCGAATGGCAGGCGACACAAGTGATGCCAGCCTGGGCGGTCGGGTGGCCCAGCAGATCGAAATGGGGATCGTCAAACGCGCCGCTGAAAAAAGGCACCGGATCGTGGCAGCCGGCACAGAATCGTGATGCGGTAACGTTCCCGTCACGTGCCAACGCAACCTGACGCGTCTCATGCACGCTGGCCAGATAGACCGGATTGTTAAACGACGCAAATCGATGGACGCTGTCGCTCCAGTCGGCGTGCACGTCCGCGTGGCACTGGCGGCAGTAGTCGTCGTCCATCAAGACATCGGCCGGGATGAAGTTCCCGGACGCCGTACGCGCCAAGGACGGCCGGAAATACTGAGTTCCGGATTCAGGCCCCTCGGCGCCCCAACGACGGGGGTCCTGCGAGTGAAAGACGACCATCAGGGTAACCGTGACGGTCGCGGCCGTCGCGAATCCAGCGGCCAAGTGCCAACGGACTGGCGGCCCAGCAACTCGATGCAACCAATACAACCAGACCGCGAACAACGGCGAACCGACATGAGTCCAATAGACCAAACGGCGTAACGCCGGATTGCGGACCTCGAAAAACCCTTCGACGCGTAACAGCAACACCCCGGTTATCAGCATCAGCAAGCAAATCGCCAGCAGCACGAACCCCACTCTTGCTACGTTCCGGAATCGTCTCCCCCACGTATTGCGTAGATGGATCAGGGCGAACACTGGCAGTGCCACGATGACCATCAGGCCCAGCGCTACGTGCCCCAAGAACATCACAAAGTAGAACCAATTCTCGAAGGACAACCCATCGTGATGGTACAGGAAATTCAGCAGCGTGATGCTGGCCAAGTAGACGGAGTTGGCACCGATCAGCGCCAACAACGCCAGCAGCACATGGAACAGGATGCGCAAACGAGGCCCGATGGCTCGCACAGGTCGTCCCGGCGATGTGCGCTGCTGGACCGGCTCAGGGCGATCGTCGGACACGGGTTCAGGCTCCTCGAAAGTTGTCGCAGTGACTTTGCCTCTTCAAGACATGTCCCTTTCAAAAGTGCTCACGCAACCAGAGCAGTTCCTCCGCGATGCAATCGGCCAATCCGGCTCGCCGTAAACTTCGAGGCAAAATCTCCCAACTGTAGGTCTCTACCTCGACGTGGCGGACTTGACCGGAACGCTTCAGAAGTTCCAGACAGACCAGAATGTCCTTTTGCGACGTTTCCAAGGCACCAAATCGATCCAGGTAGATGGGAACGTGATGATGCACTCGCCACTCACCACACCATTGGGATGGGTCGCTCGCCTGATCCAGCGCGGCCGGCAGGTCCTCGAAGAATACCGGCGATTCGTCCGCCGAATGCCGCACCAGGGTCTGATGAAGATACCGATCTTCGCTGAATCCCCGCAACTGTTCCAGAGCCGACTCTCGCTGTTGGTGCGGCAGCGCGTCTAACCGCAGCACGATCGCTGACGATATCTGCACTTTACCAATCTGGATGCCCGCATCTTGATATCGCTGAAGTACCTGCCCTTGGTCTTCGAACATGACCGCTCCATGGCAAATGTCGTGACAGACTCGCAGATAGCGACGCACCGCATGTTCGTCGCCATCGGCCAGCAGCCGGTCTTCGAAGAAGCGAATCACATCTTCCCCGCGTTGCAGCACGCAACCCGGTTCGGGCTCGATGCAGACGTAAATCAACCGCCCCGTCTCCTGCTCCAGTTGCTTCAATCGACTCGCGATCCGTCGCAGCCCATCGGCGAATTCAACCCACTGCGAATCTTCTGGTGGCGGACTGCCCCAAGCTAGGGGCAACGTGGAGATGCTGCCTTCAGCACCGGGAGCCAGAAGTCGATCCATAATCTGGATCAGATTCTCGGTGTAACGCCGCCGACGAATATCCGTCCAATCCGGTTGATAGACTGCGTGTTTGACGATATCCGCGTGAAAATCGCCGTACGGAAAACCGTTCAACGTGAACGGCACCAAGCCGACCTCGCCCAACCAGTCTGCAAACGCTTCGGTCAATTCATGGCGGAGCAGATCCTCGGCGGCTTGCGCCGACAACCACAATCCCACTGCCATCGGACCGTCCGGGCTGACCTGCTGCTTGACCGCCAGCGCGTATTTTTCAAGATTCGCCCGAGTCGCCAGCAGATCGGCTCCCGAGTGGACGTTGGTGCAATAGCCGACTTGAAATTCGTTCGCATCGGCAGATGAATGGAAAACTGCGGTGTCATCAAGCATTTGGGAATTATACAATACAAGAGACAAGCGACGAGGCGTTTTGGCCTTGGATGAATGTCTAGGTCTTGTAGGTAACACGATTTTGGCATCAGCGACAAGGTACATCGTGGTGCGAACCGAAGATTTCCGCCTAAACGAGGTGATTTTGTGAGAACGGCGACCCTGGATGATTTGATCGAAGATTTCGATCTGTTCGACGACCGCAAAGAGCGACTGCAATACGTGCTGGAATTGGGCGATCACGTCGAGGGGTTGCCGGATGAACTGAAGGTGGAGGAAAACCGTGTTCAAGGGTGCTTGAGCAACGTCTGGATGGTCGCCGAGATCCGTCCGGGGAGCCCCCCTATTATGGAGTTTCGCGCCGATAGCGATTCCCACGTGGTCCGCGGTCTGATCGCCATCCTGATCATGCTATGTTCGGGCAAGTCTCCGGAAGAGATTCACAAGCTGGATCTGAGCGACGTTTTTCAGCGTTTGAAATTGGCGGAGGGCTCGTTGCGTTCACGCAGCAACGGATTCCATCAGATGATCAAGCGGATTCAACGGTTGGCGGAAGAGAATGCTGGTACATGAAACGTTCAGGATGACCCCATCGATGGCACGACTCCGTCGCAAGCGGGCATCGGCCCAGGTTTCCCCAAAGGTGGCCACGGATGCCGGGCGCCCCCGTCCATCCTCGCCAAGCAGACGCTGGATCGTGGGCGTCGTGCTGCTGTTGGTATCCCTGGGCATCGTCGGGGGGGTGTGGTGGCTGTTGCAGTCCCGAGGACCCCAGGTCTTCGGCTACCAGGTGGTCAATGCCTTTCCCCACGACCCGCAGGCATTCACGCAAGGGCTGATCTACTACGATGGTTTCTTGCTGGAGAGCACAGGCAAGTATGGCGAATCGACTCTGCGGCGGGTCGAGTTGGAAAGTGGGCGGGTGGTGCAGATGCACAGCCTGGCGGAGGATCTGTTCGGCGAGGGCATCACGGTTTTCGGCGATCGGATCTACCAACTGACCTGGCGGAACCGAGTGGCCATCGTCTACGACAAGCAAACCTTCGAGGAACTGGGCCGTTTTCGCTACGACGGCGAAGGTTGGGGACTGACCGACGATGGCACGCATCTGATTATGAGCGATGGGTCGGCCACGTTGCGTTTTATCGATCCGGGGGATTTTCGAGTCGTCCGGCGACTGCTGGTTCGCAGCCAGGGCCGGCGAGTCGATCGATTGAACGAACTGCAATACATCCACGGCCAGATCTTTGCGAATATCCTCTACCAGGATCGGATCGCTCGCATCTCGCCCAAGACCGGTGAGGTGACTGGATGGATCGACCTGCGAACGTTGTGGCCGGGACGACGCGACCGCGAGTCCGTTTTGAATGGAATCGCCTACGACCAACAAAACGATCGGCTGTTTGTCACCGGCAAGAATTGGCCCCGTCTCTACGAAATCCAACTCACGCGACGCTAACGATCTGCCACCCGCCCGGCTTGCGTGCCTCATCAGGCTGAAACGATGGCCGAAACCTCATGGGCCCGGAAAAGATACAGGAAAAACGTCAAACTTTTTGATACTTACCGATTGCTGAACTTACTCGCCTTGTTATACTGAAAGAAGTGAGTAAAGAAGAGTAGAATCGGGTCCGCAGATCAAGGTCGACGAGGACGGCTGCGGGTCCCGTGGGACGAACAGGCCACGACGAGCGAAACACCCAAAAGTGATCGCACCGGCCATCCGGTTCGATTGTCTCGGTCCTACCTGCCCGCCCCCTCCGGGGTCCCTCCTGCCGATCGCCCGTCGCCCGTACACCGATAGCAGAAGCACCTGAAAGCACAAGGTCGCTGCCGTCTGCGTGCTCGCATTTTTGGAAAGCTGATCTTGGCGCAACGGACGGTAAAGATTAGCCTTTCAAAGCTTTTTTGCTCCGGTCGGAAATCTTCTTCAAATCGCCTCAAGCGATTCGATTTGGACTGCCGACAAAAGTACGTCAAGGTTGTTCTCCATTATAGGTTTCGAGGAAAAAAAGAGATGTCCTACACGTTGAAGCTGGTTGATTGGCGAGATCATCAAGGAGCCAGCCATCCGGAATACCAGAATCGGCCGCTGTGGCAATATGTCGACGGCCCGTTACAGTATTCCACGCGGACCGAGGCCGAAAAGGCGGCCGAGTATGCGTGGGTCGAGCCGGATTGCAATGGCGTCGCGCCCGTTTGCGTCGTCACCGAATGCTGAATCGACAGGGAAAGTCAAACGACCCCGAGCGTTCAAGAGGAACGCTCGGGGCTGTCTCACCTGGCGTTACCGGTCGATCACGCTCGGCTTCCCCACCACCGTGCTGAACAGCCGACCAAAGTCCTTCGTCAGCTCGTGCCAGACGCCCGCACCAATCCCCAACCGTTGGAACAATCGGTTTGACGGCCTGCGGCGAAGGCAGCTTGGGAGACAACCTCGTCCGAGACACTCTTTCGTTCTCCACCGCCGCTTTCGAAGCTGCCTGGGTTCTTCACGGTTGATTTACCCCACCGGACCCCAGCCCCCCTCTTGCCTTCCCATCCGTGCCCCGGCTTTGCCATCCGTGCTATTCGGCGGATTTGGTAACAACAGCCCCCAGCAGTGGACCGCGACCATCTAACAAGCAACCCCCCCGATTGAAGCGTGTCAATCGAAGGCCATTACCTACTTCAATCGAGGGGTTCCTGAGACGGCGAGGCCAAAGGCACCTATCAATTCGGACCTATCGATTCGCTATTTATTTGATCATGATCGCGATACAATTGGTTTTGCCATGTTGTACCAACTGTTGAAGAAGCACTGGGGATACGACGAATTCCTGCCGCTGCAGCAGGAGGCCGTCCAGTGCGTGCTCGGCGGACGCGACAGTCTGTTGGTGCTGCCGACTGGCGGCGGCAAGTCGCTGTGCTACCAGTTGCCGGCGCTGTACCACCCGGGTTTGGCGGTAGTTGTTTCACCGCTGATCTCGCTGATGAAGGATCAAGTGGATGCCGCCCGGGCAATGGGGATTCCCGCTGCCACCTGGAACAGCACGATCAGTGCCGAGCAACAGCGGGGCGTTCGGGAGGCAATCCGAGACCGGAAACTCAAGTTGCTGTACGTCTCGCCCGAACGCTTGTTGACGGACGCCATGTTCGAGTTGCTCGACTCCGAACTGCCGGCATTTGTCGCGATCGACGAGGCGCATTGCATCAGCCAGTGGGGCCACGACTTTCGGCCGGAATACCGGTTGCTGGGCATGTTAAAGCAGCGGTTTCCCGGCGTCTCGCTGCACGGTTTTACGGCGACGGCCACCGGACGAGTGCGCGGCGACATCGTGGCCTCGTTGAACATGGACGATCCCGCCGTCCTGATCGGCAATTTCCACCGGCCCAATCTGATCTACCACGTCCAGCAGCGTCTGCCGGGCCTGAATCAGATCTGTTCCGTCATGGAGCGGTTTCGTGGCCAAGCCGGTATCGTGTACGCGATTACCCGGGACCGTGTCGAAAAAGTCAGCACGCTGCTGAACCAATTGGGATTCCGCACCCGTCCGTATCACGCCGGGATGACCGACGCGGATCGCGAGCGGAACCAGCAGGCGCTGATCGACGATGAATTGGACGCGATCGTCGCGACAGTGGCGTTCGGCATGGGGATCGACAAATCGAACGTGCGATACATCATTCACGCCGAACTGCCCCGGTCGCTGGAGGGCTATCAGCAGGAGACGGGCCGCGCCGGCCGCGACGGATTGGAAGCCGAATGCTGGCTTTTTTATTCAACCGGCGACTACCTGGCTTGGCAGAGGATCGTCGGGGCATCGGCGCCCGAATCGCGGGAATCATCGCTGCGGTCGCTCCGGCAGATGATGGCCTACTGCACGTCACTGGTGTGCCGGCATCGCCTGCTGGTAGGCCACTTCGGCCAGCCGTTCACCGGGGACTGCCAGTCCTGCGACGTGTGCTTGGGCCGCTTGGCGGTCGCCGAGGATTCGCTGGTGCTGGCCCAGAAGATCCTCTCTTGCGTCGCCCGCTGCCGCGAGATGTTCGGCGCCGACCATATCACCAAGGTGCTGACCGGCAGTTTGGAAGCCAAGGTTCTCAGGTTGGGCCACGAGAAGCTCAGCACCTGGGGACTGATGAAGGAATACCCGCGGTCCCAGATCCGCGACTGGATCAACCAGTTGTTGGGCCAGCAGTATTTGGAATCGGTGCCGCTGCCCGGGCGGGTCGAGCGTTATCCGGTGCTGCGGTTGACCGACGCGGGAAGGAACGTCCTGCGCGCGCGGGGAACGCCGGCGTTGTCCAAGCCCGTCGATCGGACGGCTGCGGTCACTGCGGCAGCCATCGTCGATTCTTGCGAAGGCGTCGACCGGGGCTTATTCGAGACGCTGCGTGGGCTGCGGACCCAGTTGGCCTCGGCCGCCTCGCTGCCCGCTTATATCGTGTTCAGCGACGCGACGCTTCGCGATCTTGCCCGGCGGCGGCCCACCGAGGAAGGCATGTTGCAGGACGTCCACGGTATCGGCCAGCAGAAGGCCGCCACGTACGGTGCGGCGGTCCTGGCCTTGATCCGCGACTATTGCGGCCAGCACCAACTGGAAACGAATCTGGCCGCCATCGAACGGGTGCGTCGCGGCGGCCAGGGACGCATCCCCGGTTCCGCGTCGCTGGCCGCTTTTCCATTGTTCGACCAAGGTTTGGCCGTTCCCGAAGTTGCCCAGCAACTGAGCCGTGCTAACTCGACCGTACTGGAATACCTGATCGACTACATCGCCGCGCGGCAGATCACCGATCCAACGCCCTGGGTAGAGAAACCGTTGGCCGAAAGCATCGCCGTCGTCGCCTCCTATGCCGACTCCGATCGGCTGCGGCCCATCTACGATGCCCTGCACGGCCGAGTCGGCTACGATGCGATCAAGATCGTCGTGGCCTGCGAGAAGAATCGCGCCGAAGCGTTGACACGGAACTTGCACAGCGAACCAACACGATGAAAACCGACAAAACGGCTCTTCAAAATCTTCGATGCCATGCCGAAGTGGATCTTCGAGCTCGCGAGTCTGCCGTCGCGAGGCAAAAGTGGGCTCAAATCCCTGACGGTCAAGGAGTTGGAGCGGCGAGCCGACGGGGTGGTGATTCCCGAGTCGCTCGATCAGCCGTTAACCGTGGTGGAGTTCCCGTTCCAAAAAGTTCCAACATTGTTTTGCCGTCCTAAGGACCAAGACGCTAGCTCGAACGCGTCCTCCTCACGTTCCCAACGCGGTCGACATGGATCGATTCTTGCCCATCCAACTGTCCGATGTGCTGACGGTCGGCGATGGGGAATGCGCCGATTCCGTGGCCGAAAAAAATCCTCTCAAAGGGAAGGGTAAGGCACCCGCCGGTGCGATTTTTTGGTGGTCGCCCAAAAGATCGGCGACCAAGTGCTGCTGCGGACAGACCACTAGGGAATCAGGCCGGGAAGCATGGCGTTGGTCGGGCGTCTGGGCGTGTTGTCGTGGCAGAGGATTTTGGCGTATCCCACCACGTAGGTGTGAAAACCGGCAACCACCAGATTGTACGTTTCCGCCACTTCTCCATCATGGACCTCGCTGACCAACACCCCGCCGCCGATCCCATGCAGAAGACTTCCCGAATCCAATTCGCGAAGCATCCGCCAGCCGTCGCCAGCGACCCACAATGGGTGTCCACCACTGCCCTCCAGCACCTCGCGACCTCGGTTTGCCAACGTTACCCGAAACAGCGGTTCGGCGGGCCGGATGCTGGTCTGCAGCACCGGTTGGTAAGCCAATTCGCCTGTCTGCACGTCTTGGCTCAAGACCAAATCGCCGACGCGGATCTCCTCGATGGGTTGCAGCCCGGCGATCGTCCATACGGGCGTTCCTGCCACGAAGCAATCGACGCGGCGTGGCCTGGTCGAGGCCCCGGTGCCGGTGAGGTTGCCCCCGGTGATCACGGGTTGGGCATCCTGATAGACCTGGACAGCCGTGTGGAACCGGGCTTCTGTGGATTTGTCGCCGTCGATCTGCACGCCGTTGATCTCCTGCCACCAGTCCCACCAAGCCCGGGGCGACGGCGGTAGGGCCTCGCCGGTCGCGGTGCTCAGCACCTGGAAGATGCGCTGGTTCATGACGTCGATCTGCAGATTCTGGCGGATCCGCTGCTGCTCGCGCCACAAGATGACCTGCTGCATCTCCATCAGCGCTCGGCCGCGAGTCGCTGCAACCGCCGCATCGAGCGATGCTCGCGCGTCCTCGCGATCCACCATCCCCGGGCTTCCGGAAGCCGTCTGCACAAGGCTGGGACGCCGGATCATGGTGGTGTCCAGCATCGTCAGTTGGCGACGTTCCTGAGTTTCGCGTGAAAACTGGTGACGATACAGGATTCGGCCGCCGATCATCGCGGCGGCCACCCGCGACTCGATGGGCGTGGATAGTTCCGACAGCAGCAACGGAACGTAATGGTCATGGGGCCGCCGATGCAGTTGTGCGGCCGCCCCTTCACGGACCTCGGCCCACGGTGACAGAACGGCGATCCGAACCAGCGCTTGGCTGGCCTCGTGTGCCGCAATGCCGTCCAGCAATTCGACAGCCAGCATCGCAGCCGCTTCGCTGTGCGCCGCCAGAACCGCTTCGACCGCCGGAACAGCCCGGACGTCGATTTCGGACCGCAATCGGTTCAGGGCCGCTTCATGCCTTGCGCTGCCTTTCCGGCTTGCCGCCGCACGCAACAACCGGTCGCGCCATGCTGCGACCGAAGCCTGTAACTGCTGCTGGTTGCGCAGACCCTGCCAGAAGTGGCCGTCTTCCACCCAACGCCCGCCAAATTGACGCTGATTCAGACGATTGCGTGCCACAACGTGGTTGGGTTCCCGTTGAACAACTTGGTGCAGGTGAGCCATCTCCTGCAGCGACAGCCGGTGCGCCGCACACCAATCCGCCAAGGCCATTTGGCCGGCGACGGTATCAGACGCCTCCAGACGCCGCTGCTGGTACGTTTCCCGCAAGCTCCGCTGCTCGTCCGTCTCGCCCGGATTGTCGGCCGCCGACCACTCGTCACCGATCTTCACTCGGCCTTGATGCCAATGGGTCGGCGGATAGTCCGGATCGATCGCATGGGCTTCGGCCAGCAGCCGGTCCCGCCGGCCGTTCAGCCCCAGCACCTGATGCGCTAGGGCCTCGCGAACCAATTGCTCGGCTTGTTGGTGCCTGTCCCCGTTGTTCGCCGCGACCTGCTCCGGCAAGATCAAGCACAGCACCCATCCAGCGATGAAACACAGCAGGTTGGCAAACACGATACCTCGACAAAGGCCGATCATTTGCATCCGCATGGCGCTACCTCCTTCTGGGAATCCCGTCGAAAAGTCGTGAATGGCACCGCGACCGGACTCCTGGCTCGCTGGCAGATCGGTCGCTACACCGCCCCCATCCCATTAGAATCCGTCCCCCTCATCCGTGCAACAGGCCAAGTGTCTTCGGGGAAAAGGACAGGCATTTTTCCATTATCCGTATCGCATACCAATGATGCCCATGCGAATAATGCCTGTCCTTTTTTGAATAATGCCTGTCCTTTTCTTTGATCGCTGACCGAGACGGAAGCCTTTTTCTTACGGGAGGGGCTTGTCGAGCACGGCGTTGGCGTGGCGGGCGAGATGACCGCGGAGATCTTTGGCATAGGCAGACAGGATTTC
>REEF01000708.1 GCA_007695205.1 Planctomycetaceae bacterium | reverse complement strand
TCAACGCGTTGCGGATCAATTCCTCGGCCTCGACGAACTGCAAGAACGAGTTCAGTACGCGCCGGATCTCGCCGACTTCGTTCGGCTGAGCCCGGTCGCTACCGGTGGCGTCGAATTCGTCGAACAGGTAGACGCCGCACTTGACGGTCGTCGAGTCAAACACCTGTCGGAGCTTGGCTGCGGACTCGCCCAGATACTTCGTGATCAGGCCGTCCAGTCGGACGGACAGGAGCGGCAGATTCAACTCGCCAGCCAACGCCGAAGCGGTCATGGTCTTCCCGCAACCCGGCGGGCCAACCTGATGTGCAGGCGGTTGACTCAGCCCGGTTTTTTCTTCACTTTCTCCCGCGGGACATCCACCGGCAGACCAACTCGCATGAAAAACCTAGCGAATGCCTGCGCTAGATGTTCTCGATAGGGGGGCCGGAGACGCAATCGCTTGCCCGCTGATTTCGCGAACGCTTTCACTTGATCAAGCGGTGCGGTATGGACCTCATGAAAGTCGACGACCCCGACGCCGAATTCGATGCCGTCCTGCGACACCTCGTTCAGGAGGTGGTAACCCGGCAAGTTTCCCCGACGCAGGCTTTCGCGAAGGTCGCTTCCAAAGTTCTCGCCTTTGGCCTTGACCGCTTCGACGAATCGCCAAAGATCCCACCAGGGACAAAGCAGCAGACTCGCAACCTTGCCGTGCGCAATGTCGCACGTCTGCGTCATGACCACAAGATCGAATGTCTCGATAGTACCCTCCAACCGGCCGCCCTGCGCGATTGGATGACGCGGCACGAAAACGTCAAAATCGAGCAAAAAGTCCGCTTGCTCAATGCTCTCGCCCTCGACAGTTTCCTACCAGGGATAGTCCATTTGCCTAGCAGCTCTCGTTGGGGAATCTCACAGAAGATTACAAATCGAGGACTGGATTGGGATTCGCTTTGCAACGGCCAATCACGACCGCGGTGGCAGGAACGGTCTTTTTCGGCGGCATCCGAACGTGGAGTTCGGTTTCCTGCTCGAATGCGGGCGCGGGATTCCTGGCTTGAACCAAGCATCCCCATGCTGCCGCCAGATTCTGAGCCATTTCTCGCACGTCTCGTTCACTCTGGCACCATAACAGTAGCTCGCGCGCCGTGGTCGTGGAACGGGCCATTCGGAGCGTATCGGTGACCAACTCGCGGAAGCCGTGCTGGATTTCGTTCCAGGCGTCTCGCACGACCGGCAAGTCGATGGCGAAAGCGACGTCCTCGAATCGCCGACACTCGCTCCCACGCCCAGCACTGGGAAACGCCCCGGTCGGCAACGTGCGGTCGGAGAGCAGCCGATCTCCGATGGCTTGACCAAGGGAATCGACCGAAAAGGGCGGCAAGTCGTACGCGGTTGTACTGTGCGTTTTCAGTTGAGTATTCATGGGTTAACTACCATTCGATAGCGAGAATCTCGTGCAGTAGCCGTTGGAAGAATGTCCAGTCATCCGGCACCCGCTGGAGATGCGATTCGACTTCGGCGTCCGCTGGATACGTGGTGCAATCCCGGTGAAAATTGGCACCGGCAATCACCACTTCGTCGCCGCCGTCCAACTCGGATTCGGTGCTGCTGCTTTCGCCGATATCGATCGAAAGGACGAGACGTCCATCGGGCAAGGGATAGACGAAACGCAGCCCTAACGCGGTCAGGGGGCGAACTTCCGTATCCCATGGCCCCGGCTTCAAGAATTGTCTTCGCAGGTATTCGGCTGGATCAGGGATCTGGGCAATTGCCTGAAAGTTGTGACCTACGGCCGGATATCGTACATGGGGAAGCGTCCTGACGTAGCTCGCGGCGATCTCGCAGATCTTGCTTTGGGGCGGATCGACACATTCCGTGTCGACCACTTGGAGCTTCTGCGGCTCAACGGTCACAGCAACGCCTTGCTTGTAACGGACAACCGCAAACGGGGGTGTAGTGAAGTTTCCCTCCGCCAACTCCCAGTTCCAATGGCTCGGCACGATGTCCCGAATTGCCAGGAAATCAGGGTTCAGTACGGAAGGGTTGTGGACCTTCCCCGCGACCACAACGGAAAACTGAACTAATTTGCATTTCATCGAATTGGCTCCACACCTCCCGGTTAACATACCACAGCGTCTCCGGTCCGCAACGGGGAGAGCCAAAAAAGACGTCCTCTTCCGGGACGGCCAAGGCGTGACAAGCCGCTTGCCCGAAAACGACTCCCGACCCCTTCCGCGCAACGCGACACTAATTCAGTTACCGGTCCTAAGCTGCGGATGCGCGACTACTTCGACGCCGGGGACCAGTACTGCTTGCGGTTTGCGGAAAAAGGCGGCAAGTCGCGCGAGATCCCGGTGCGTCATGATCTGCAGCAGTTCCTGTCCGGATACGTTGCAGCCGCCGGGATCGGCTCGATGCCTGCCGACAGCCCGCTGTTCCGGTCGGCGATCCGCCGGACTGGACGTTTGACGGATTCCGGCATGACGGCCGACGACATGAGCCGGATGGTCAAGCGGCGGATGCGGAAGGCCGGTCTGCCTAGCCGGCTATCGCCTCATTCGTTCCGGGTGGCGACCATCACGGATCTGCTCGCTCAAGGCATGCCGCTGG
>REEF01000369.1 GCA_007695205.1 Planctomycetaceae bacterium | reverse complement strand
CTGCGCGATCATCCGGAACTTTGCGCAGGCCACCGCGTGCGAGTTCCGCGACCGCGCCCGATTCCGGAACACAGGCGACGAGGTGTTCCAGTCGGTGACGGACTGGCGGATCAATCCGCAAACCGAAGAGGCAGCTCTTCTCCGTGGCGGTGCGCGATGTTCGATGCGCAATCACCGTTCCGTTCCCTTGAACTCCGGTAGGGAATTGGAACGCGCCTCAATGATCGTGCTCGGACCCCGATTGATCAAATCTATCATTTTAGTCACGGCTATCGGCGACCCAGCCCAAAATCTCTCAGACTCGCGTCGGCACTGGGCGAAAACGCGCCCTGGTCGCAATTCCGAGCAAGCTTGTCGCTACGAGCGAACAGGCGAATCTCATAGATCATCCGTGCCTTGGTGTTTCGCCGGGCCGATGTGAGAGCTGACTCTGAGCAGGAAAAACCAGGAAGGAAGAAGCGGAAGTGTATCCGTCGTGTCTGGGGCCTTCCAACCAACCAAGCACACCAAGCACATTGTCCCGTGAATTGAAAAAAACGTTGCCGACGATTCCAGGCCTCGATTTGCCGCCACTTTGAGGACGGATAAGTCAGCGGTGAAAGGACAGGCGGGAAGACCTGGACAAAGGCCCCTTGTTTTTCCCGGCGCGGAACATAGAATGCCCGACGTGTGGAGCTCGAATGAACAACGCGTGCAACTCCGCTCAACCCTTAAAATTGTCGGAAGATTAGGCAAGGGGCAACCCGCCGTTGCGGGGGGCCCGTTGACAGATAAGCCGACGTGTTCACTGGCCTGTAATGGCTTGGACACGTCGGCTTTTTTCGTAAGAACAGGGCAGGATTGAGTTCATGGCAGGTAATTTCGCAACTCTGTCTCCGACAGACGCTGTCGGCGACATCATTAAATGCACTGCCTATTTTCAGGATATCTAATAGTTCAACTTCGACGGCGCGAGGAAGGACCAACTAATGCCAATTTTGAGCGAAGAACCGTCTGTTTTTCCAGCGGATCTACTTCAAGAACCGAGCAATACCTCCGAACAGGGGATCTCGGACTCCGAGCGACTCTGGTGGGTCATCTATACCAAGTCCCGGCAGGAGAAAGCGCTGGCTCGTGATCTGCTCGCTAAACAAGTCTCTTTTTACCTGCCGCAGGTAAAAAAAGACCTCCTGATCCGAAGGCGTCCTTTTCGAACTCTGGTCCCCGTCTTTCCCGGATACTTGTTCCTGTTCGGATCCTCCGACGAACGGGTGGAGTCACTTAGAACGAACAGGATCTCACGAATCCTGCCAGTAATAGAGCAAGGCGAGTTGCAGAGGAACCTCCGGCAACTGGCCGACTTGATTGCTGTAGGGGCTCCACTGAGCGTAGAACAGCGTCTGTGCGCCGGCCGCAAGGCCCGGATTCGCAATGGCCCGCTGGCCGGCTTCGAAGGCACGATCATTCAGCGGCGAGGAACCGATCGGCTTCTGATCGCCGTCAACTTCTTGCAGCAGGGGGTATCCATCGAGATCAACGATTTCTTGGTGGAACCGGTTTGGCCCTCCAGAACTGATCCGGATGGAACCCGGGCTCGGGCTTAGGTTTGGCCACATTGCCTTTAGATAAAAGGATCGGGGAGGGGGATGTCATCGCTGGGAGGGGTTGCGGGATATTGTGCTTTGTTGGATCACGCCGGGAGGGGCTTCGCCGGGGTCAGATTCGGGATTGCGTAGGTGGCTGGGGGTGGTCGGCAACGTTCCGCCTGCCTGTTCAGTTGAGCCCGCTGGAGTGGTGGCCCGATGCCGCGTTTGCCTCGAATTCAGTACCCCGAACGGCCTGACCAGTCCGCCGTAGCCGAAGCTCGAACGGCTGCGGGACGGGGACTGCGTAACCGCGCAAAAACGACTGGAACACGTTTTGCTTTCGTAGCGAGTCCATGGAGCACCATCATTCTTGATCTTTCACCTAATCTGCCCTCTGCCTTGCGGAGAAAGTAATGAGAGGGATGGGGTGGGATTAGGTGAAAGATTAGGTGAAAGATTAGGGACCACTTCCCGCTTCAGACGAGTGGGCGAACCTGCGCGAGTTGTCGGCTCGACTCGGATTGATATTTTGCGCCGTTGCGCCGCATCGGCAACGGCCGCCGCGGCCACCGCCGCCAGTGCTTCGCGCCCATTGTGGGCCACGGTAAGAGTCCAGATCCTTGAGGCTGAGTGCCCGCAGGATCGAGTCCATCAGCTCGGCCCGTCGAATCGGCTTCGTCATGTAGGCCGAGACGCCCAGTTCCTGGCACCGAAGGGCGTCTTCACGGCGGCCGGCCGACGAGATCATCATCAGCGTGGCACCGACGAGTTCGGGATGTTGATGGATCAACTCCACCAGGGTAAAGCCGTTCATCTCGGGCATCATGTTGTCCAGCAGGCCCAAGGCGAAAGGCTCGCCGGCCCGCTGTGCCTGCTGCAGCACCGCCAGCGCCTGTTTTCCACCGGCGACCACGGTCGGTTTCATGCCTCAATGCGGTTCGATGAGTATGTTCAACCTTCGAACTGCTCGTAGAGTTGCCCGGCGAGTTCAGTGTCGGCAATGCGCATCGAGCCCGTGTACTACGGATCT
>REEF01000013.1 GCA_007695205.1 Planctomycetaceae bacterium | reverse complement strand
TGCCCAACCCGTCGCGCACGCAGCGGGCCTTCAGCACCGCCAAGTACAACTCGTGGCACTCGCCGCCGAACACGGGCCAACTCATCTCGATGCGCTCTTGCGGCCGACCCGTTGATGGTCTCAACAAACGAACGTAAAATGGAGCTTCGTGAATGTGCGGTACATCCCCTTCCAACATGCCGGCCATCCCGATGCCCGTTTTCACAGATCTCGAAACACGAGTCACCGAGTCCCCATTTGACACCGGCGGTCTCATGCATCCCCGCCGTCCCATCAAGGTTCGCTTGGTTCCGGCGGACGTTTGACGAACAGGGACCCACGCCGCCGGGCGACCCACCGACGGCGCTGGATGATTTCCTCCAGGGACCGCCTGCATTGGAACCCGCGGGTACGCCCGACTTCTGCGAGCGATTGGAGCAATGGGTACGCGAGGAGGTAGGTCTATGAACGACTGGCGAAAAGAAGAACTCGAGATTGTCGGGTTCAACGGCAGCCCCTTGGTCGAATGTGGCCGCGCTTTGCCCGTGGTGAGCCGCTCATCGGACGGCATGTACGGTATCCTGCGGTCGTTGCGGGAAGATTCCGTACAGCCTTGGTATACCGATGAGGAAGCCGACGCGTACGCGTCGTCCGGCCGTTGGACCAAATTCGTCGATCCGATCCCGTTGTCGCCAAGGTGTTTCTCACGGAATGACGGAACCCCTGTCGGGCAATGGATGGTGCTGTTCGCCGATGAGCACATGCTGGACACCGCCGACCGGCTGCCGCGCCCGGCGTGCTCTCACGATCAACCGTTCTTCTGACGGCGGCTGGCAGGCCACCCTGATACGATCCAGGCCGCCTGCGGTTCGGCCGAGGCGGTCGAGCGGTTGCTGGATGATTGGGCGCAGGGACTGCTGCGGCGGTTCGATGCCATGTACCACCTGGGCCGTGACCGGGACTACCTGAAGCGGATTGCCGATTTTGCGCTCTGCGCCGCCCGATCGCCGATGCTTCGCTGGAGAGCCTATTTGCGATACGCATCGGTTCAGGATGCCGATCAAGTACGGCGCACCTTCGAAACCTTTACGCACCGCGAGTTTCCCGGTACTTCATGGGAGGCTTTCTTGGGCGAGGTCGAGAGCTTGTGTGCGAAAACGGGGACAGGTCCAATTTGCCGGAACGGCTCGTAGGATGCTGCGAACAGTATTGGACCTGTCCCCTTTTTCCTTTCTTGCCATCGTGTCGCAGCCTGGAATGAAGGTGGTCGAAACTGTGCTATAATGCATCTGCGACATCATTGGTTCTTTCGTGAGGGAGGTCCGGATATGCCGGTTACCATTACTTTGGATGACGATTTGGCCAGCCGTTTGAAGAGGGAGGCGGAAGCACGGCAGGTTTCCGTGCAGCAGTGGGCTGTTCAGGTGTTGAACGGGCCCCGCGGGATTCTGGATCAGTCAGAGGCATGGCGCGAGTTGAACATCAGGCGATTCGACTTGATCCATCGGCGGCATCATGGTGGCCTGAGCGAAACCGAAGCCGCGGAGTTGGACGAACTGCAGAGCATCGCCGACCAGTGGCTCAAGCCGATGGACCGTCGCCGATTGGAGCATCTGGCGTCCTACGAGGAACTCGCCAACGCCTGACAGGCCAATCCGATGCCTGAGTCTTTGTGCACCGGAAGTCAGTCCGAGTTCGAATATCCGACCGAGCCACCGCCTCGGCGACACGGTCCCCTCGGCTATTTGGACTATCGATCGTACAAGCCCTGGTTGCGCGACGAGTTCACTTTTCGTTGTGTGTATTGTCTCTGGCGCGAGGCGTGGGAACCAGACGGGCCTCACGCTTTCGGAGTGGATCATGTTCAGCCGCAGCCGACCGGCGCGGAAGTCGATTCCTCCTACGATAGCTTGGTCTACGCGTGCAACACATGCAATTCGACTCGGCGCGATGTACCCCCGCCCATGGAATTCCGGGAGGAAACGCTCCGACCTCATCTCCGAGTGCTGACGGATGGAACCATCGAGGCCCGCACAATCGCCGGCCAAGAACTCCTTGAATTGTGCCGTTTGAACCGGCCCTTGCTGATTGCCGCCCGCCATCGAATGTTGACGTTGATCCGTGTGTTGCAGCAGTCGCAGAACCCCGAAGCTCTCCGGCTGCTGCGCGAACTTCTCGGCTTCCCACCGGACTTGCCGAATCTCGCCGTGCTTCGCCCGCCAGACGGCAACGCGAGGCCGGAGGGCATCGAGCAGTCCTACTTCTCCCGCCGTATCCGCGGCGAATTGCCAGAGTTTTACTGAAACCTTTTCCCCGCTGTTCCCCGATCCACCATTGTCAGGATGGAACCGTGGCTCCTCGGCGGGTCGGGCAGGAGTTATTGTCAAACAATTTCCAGAAGACCTGCTTACGACAAACCACCGCGAACTTCCCAAGAACGTTCATCGGCCCGCCTGGGCGAACAGGGCTTCCTGCGGGTTCAGCAGGCGGTCGGAGGGCCGGTCGGCCAACAACGATAGCAGATTGGATTGCAACGCTTTCCACCCAGGCTCGTATTCCGGGATCGGTCCCACATGCACCCTCGGCACCCAACGCCTCACGAATTCGATCCTTCAA
>REEF01000185.1 GCA_007695205.1 Planctomycetaceae bacterium | reverse complement strand
GTTGTCGGACCTGACGCCGGGCGTGACCTACTATGGACGCGGCGTGGGAACGACCCCCGACGGCCGGCACTATGTTGGTCCTACCATCACCTTTACCGCGCGCAACGTCACTCCGCCGCCAACCCGAGAAGGCGTGACCCGCGTGCCGTTGACCGTGCGCAACGAACAGGACGTGGCGGCTCGCGACTGGCCGGTAACTGGCGGGGTCCCTTTTCCACAAGGTGTGCTGGCTAGCGAACGACATGTGCGGCTGTTGCGCGATGGCGTCCAGGTGCCCGCTCAGATCGAACCGCGAGCGACCTGGCCGGACGGCTCGATCAAATGGCTGTTGATCAGTCTGTTGGTCCAGGTAGACGCAGGCGAGACGGCGGTGCTGGAACTGCAGTTCGGACGTGAATGGAACGACGATACCGATCGCCAGTCGCACGAACCGCTGGCCGTGCAACACGAGGATCGGATCGCGATCGATACGGGCGCTTTGCAGATGTACGTCGATGCACAGGGCCAGTTGGTCGGTCCCCAAGGGCCTCTGGTAACCGAATTGATCGACGGCCAGGGGAAAGCGTTTTGCAGCCGCCGGAGTCCAGCGCAGATCACGATCCAGGAGTCGGGGCCGGTGCGGTCGGTGATCCACACCGCTGGCCCGCTGGTCGACTCGGACGGCGCCCCCAGTTTTCGTATCGAGCAGCGGATCGAGGTGTGGCGCGGCCAGCCTTGGGTACGAATTCACCATACCTTTGTCAATACCGTGCCGGATCGGGAATCACGCACATCGCTGCAGACGTCGCAGGCCGAGCAGTTCATGGATATCCATCGGTTAAGTCTGCTAACGCCGCTGACCGCCGCGTCCTGGTCGGCCGCGCGGGCTGAAGGTGAGCCGTTGGAATTGCAGGCCGGCGAACGAGTCTGGCAACCCTTCGATGACCAGATCATCCATGCAGCGGACGAACCGATGGATGGGCGGATCCTTGGCGGATTGGTCGCTGAAGACGGCGAACAAGCGATCTCCGTGCGGGACTTTTGGCAGAACTATCCCAAAGGCTTTGCGATCACGCCCGATGGCGTGCGAGTCGATCTGTGCCCCGACTTCGCCGCCGGGCAGTATGACGATTTTCCGTTCGAAAAACAGGGGAATCATCTTTACTATTACCTGCGCGATGGCAGCTATACGTTCAAGCGGGGAATGGCCAAAACGCATGATCTGCTGATCGATTTTGCCGATGGCGGGGCACAACGGGCTCAGCTATTCCAGCGTCCCTTGCTGCTGACCGCCGAACCGGCCTGGTACTGCGACAGTCGAGTCTTCTACCGTGTGGCGCCACGCGACCCGGAGCGTTTCCCCGCCTACGAACAGGCCGTCGATCGCAATCTGCAAGGCTACCTGGATCGGCGCGAACGCCAGCGTGATTATGGGCTGATGAACTACGGGGATTGGTACGGTGAACGTCAAGTGAACTGGGGCAACGTCGAATACGACACGCAGCATGCGTTCTTCCTGGAGTACATTCGGTCGGGTAATCCCGAGGCCTTTTTTCTGGGCGAAGCCGCGCAACTGCACCACCGGGATATCGATACGGTCCACTGGTGCGAACAAGACCGCGACGTGGGCCTGGTCTATGTCCATCAGATGGGGCACGTGGGCGGCTATTACGATGAACCGGTCCCCGGTACGCTGGGGATCCCGCGCGCGGGAGGCAACATCGGCCATGCTTGGACCGAGGGCCATTTCGAGCATTACTTCCTGACGGGCGACCGCCGATCCTTGGAAACAGGTCTGGCCGTCGTCGATTACTTCACGCACCGAGAGCTTGCTCGTCCTTACGATTGGACCAGTGCTCGCGTACCCGGTTGGCATCTGATCATGCTGGCCTCGGCATTCGCGGCCACCAACGATCCGTACTACCTGAACGCTGCCCGGATCGTCATCGACCGAGTGCTGGAGACGCAAGATACCGAGCCTCGCGAGTTGCCCGTTTACCAACAACGACCCGAGCAAACGCATCAATTGGGCGGTTGGACTCGCATGATGGTGCCCGGGCACTGTCATTGCGAACCGCGGCATCGTGGAAACGCCGGGTTCATGGTCAGTATCCTGTTGACCGGCATGATCTATTACCACGATGTGACGCAGGATCCGGATGTCCGGCAGGCGATCATCTTAGGGACCCGTTATCTGGTGGACGAATTCTATTGCGATCAGATACACGGATTCCGCTATACCAGTTGTCCGGAGATGGCTTATCGTCCGGGCCTGATCCCCATGTATGCGGAAGCCATGGCCCGCGTGTATCTGTGGACGGGCGATCAGCGGTTCGTCGACCCCTTGACCGAGGGCCTATCGCGCGGCGCCGGCGGTTCCAGCTATGGCAAGGGTTTCTCCCAGTATTATCGCTCGGCCCCTCGTCTGCTGGCCGATCTGCTGGAGGCAGGCCTCACGCTGGAATGAGCCGGACGCTAACGTTGGATCAGCCGCCTTCTATGGTTCGTCGTCGGCCGAAAACGACTCCCGACCTGGCGTGTTCAATTTGCGTGTGTCAAGACCAATATGCTTGAGCCCGTTTTTATTCCCTTTTCACCGTGATCTTTTCCAGGGCG
>REEF01001025.1 GCA_007695205.1 Planctomycetaceae bacterium | reverse complement strand
CCAACAGGAGAAATACACATGAACCGATTGCTAATGTCAACCATTCTCGCCGCCGCAACGAAGTTGCCTTCCGTTTGCCCCCGACTTTGAAGTCGAAGCGTTGGAATTTCCTACCGTTAGTCAGCCCTGTGAGGTACTCTCCATGACCCACCATCGTTCTACCCGACGTGATTGTTTGAAATGGTTCTCCCGTGCCGCGGCGGCCGGAGTGGCGGCCCCTTGGATCCTACCCGCCGGGGCACTCCGCGCGGCGGAAGGCGACTCGGAGAATGACCGCCCCGTCTTCGGCTGTATCGGCTGCGGCGCCATGGCCTTTCGGTATCCCTGGCCGGAGATCACCGACCTGGTCAACGCCGACAAGTTCGGTCGCGTGGTGGCCGTTTGCGACGTGGACCGCAAGCGGGCCGAGGACGCTTCCGACGGCGGCAAGCGGGCCGTTTACCAGGACTACCGCAAGCTGCTCGACCGCCAGGACATCGACGCGGTTACCATCACCACGCCCGACCACTGGCACGCGAAAATCGCCATCGACGCGCTGCGAGCGGGCAAGGACGTCTACCTGGCGAAACCGGCAACGCTGACCATCGACGAAGGGAAGCAACTCTGGAAGGTCGCCCGGGAGGAATCGAAACGTATCATCGGCATCTGCACGCAGCAGCGGAGCGACGAGCGGTTCCTGAAGGCCGTGGCCATGTGCCAGCTCGGGCGGATCGGGAAGATCCACCGCGTCACCTGCGCGATCGGGAGCGGGGGGGCCGGCGGGCCGTTCGACAAGCAGGATCCGCCGCCCACGCTGGACTGGGACTTCTGGCTGGGGCAGGCGCCCAAGGTGGACTATCGACCGCAGCGCTGCCACGGCAGTTTCCGCCGTTGGTACGAGTACTCCGGCGGCACAGTGACCGACTGGGGCGCGCACCACGTGGACATCGCCCAATGGGCGATCGGCATGGACCGCAGCGGTCCCACGAGCGTGGAAGTGGTTGCGGCCGAGTTGCCCGTGCCGTTCGAGAAGGGCTATCCCACCGTCGACGACTGCTTCAATACGCCCACCGCGTTCCAAGTGAAGTGCCTGTTCGAGAACGGCGTGGAGATGATCATTCGGCACGACACGGACAACGGCATCCTGTTCGAGGGCGAGAAGGGGCGTTTCTTCGTCAACCGGGGCAAGCTGGTCGGCACGCCCACCGAGTGGCTGAAGGAGGACCCGATCCCCGAAGAGGTGATCACGAAGCTAAACGGCGGCAAACCGCTGTTCGAGGCACCGAACCCCTGGACCAGCCACATGGCCAACTTCGTCGCATGCCTGAAGGACCGGTCGACGCCGGTATCCGACGTCTACACCAATCACCGCGGCTTGTCGACGTGCCACCTGGCCAACATTGCCATCCGGCTGGGCCGCGAGAAGATCATCTGGGACCCGAAGACCGAGCAGATCGTCGGTGACGACGAGGCCAACGCCTTCCTCAGCCGACCGCAGCGGGAGGGGTACGAGATTTCGGTCTAGCGTCTTTTTGAACTCGATATGATCAGGAGCTATCCCATGTCACAGATCCGCTGCCTTTCCGCACGTGCCTTCTTACGAGGCTTTGCTGCGGTGACGTTTTGCGTACTGACAACGCCTCTGCTTGCTGAGCAGACCACATCCGAGGCGCGCCCCAACAACCCCTTCTTCGCCATGGACACGGCCACGGGCGGAGGCACGCCTGACGCCCAGGCGGAAATGCTCAAGGAGTTGGGATACGCGGGCATGAGCTGCGGTCTGGATCACGATATCTCGGCCCTGCTTACGGCCCTCGACGAGCGTCAACTCAAGCTGTTCGCCGTCTACGCGGGGGTGAACCTCGGGCCCGACGGGCCGAGCTACCCTGCCAAGCTGTCGCAGGTCATCGCGCGGCTCAAGGGCCGCGAGACGATCGTCTGGCTCACCGTCACCGGCAACGCCCCCGAGGCCGAAGCGCAGGCCGTCAAGGCGGTGCGCGAGATGGCCGATCTGGCTGAAGCGGCCGGGCTGCGGGTGGCTCTGTATCCGCACGCCGGATTCTACATGGCCCGCCTGTCGCATGCAGTCCGCCTGGCAAAGAAGGTCGATCGCACCAACGTGGGTGTGACTTTCAATCTTTGTCATTGGCTCAAGGAAGGCCGGCCGGACGCGATGATCGAGGACATCCGGGCGGCCGCCCCGCACCTGTTCGTTGCGACCGTCAACGGGGCGGACCGCCGGGGGACGACCTGGGAGCAGTTGATCCAGCCGCTCGGCCGGGGCGACTTCGATGTCGCCGCGTTGCTAAAGGCCCTGCGCGAAGCCGGCTTCCGCGGGCCGGTGGGATTCCAGGGCTACGGCATCGGCGGCAACGTGCGGGAGACCCTTCGCCGCACCATCACGGCCTGGAACACACTCGCCCGTTAGGATGTCCGCCCGCTGGGCATCGATTGACATAGGTTCGAACACACGAAAGAACACATAACATGACAAAGAGCATTCTCACCAAGTCACATGAAGTCAGTCGCCCCGAAACCCCAGATGGACCAACAAAACACCCCAACGAAGGAGACCCGACCATGAGATCAAAGATAAAAACCTCGACAAAAGAAGGATC
>REEF01000063.1 GCA_007695205.1 Planctomycetaceae bacterium | reverse complement strand
AAGCGACCCCGATCACGCCGAACGATTCCTGAGGATCGTTGCCGTCCAGGCCGACCGTCTGAATTCGATCATCGAGGATCTGCTGACGCTCGCCCGCATCGAGCAAGACGTCGAGAAGGTCGAAATCGTCCTGCAGTCCGGTCGCGTCGCTTCGGTGCTGGAAGCGGCTGTCAACACCTGCCGCCTGAAGGCCGACGAGCAACAAGTGCGTCTCGAGATCCAATGCGACCCCGAGCTGACCGCCTCCATCAACGCCGCCTTACTCGAGCAAGCCGTGGTGAATCTGGTAGACAACGCGGTGAAGTACAGCCCGCCAGATTCCACCGTTCGATTGATTGCCCGGCGCGATGCCGACGGTCTGGTGATTCAAGTCCAGGACCAGGGTGGCGGTATCGGCGAAGAACACCTGTCACGCATCTTCGAACGGTTTTACCGAGTCGATCGGGCGCGCAGCCGCGAATTGGGCGGTACCGGTCTGGGCCTGGCGATCGTCAAACACATCGCCCAAGCCCACGGCGGCCGCGCCGACGTGGAAAGCACCGTGGGGGAAGGCAGCGTCTTTTCGATCCGTTTGCCAGCCCCCGCGGCGAAGAAACCAGGTTACCCGTATGAGTCCAACGGCCAGCTTGGCTAAGAGGAACTCAGCCCCGTAGTCCACCGGCCACTGCCGTGAATTGATCCAAGGCCGCTTGCAGATCGTCGGCGATCTCTTGAGCCAGGATGTCGGGATCGGGCAGGTCGTCGCTGTCTTCCAGGGTCTTGTCACGCAGCCAGAAAATGTCCAGGTTCGCTTTGTCCCGCTTGCTGATCTCGTCATAGTCATAGCACCGCCAACGGCCCTCGGGATGGCCTTCGCTCCAGATCGCCTTCTTCATTGACGATCGCGATGCTGCTCTTCTTGCCGAACGGTGGATTGGTCAGCACCAGGCTGAAATGTTCTCCCGGCTGGGTGGCCAACGAATCGATTCCCGAACGCACCGGGCAGGAAGCGGCGTCGATCCCATGCAGTTACAAGTTCATCACGCACAGCCGCCCTTGACATCCGCCTGCATCGACGACCAAGTCTCGGTGCCGATCAGATCTTCACCACCGTCGGTCAATTTGATACAAGTCGAAGATCGAATCCGCACCGACGATGGGAATTCCTTCGATCATGGACTGGGCGATCAGAAGACGGTCGAACGGATCTTTGTGGTGAGGAGGCAGGCTTTCAACAGCCGTCGCGTGCGCCAAACTGATCGACAGGATTTCCAGGTTGTTCGCGGGAATCTCTCGCTCAAGCAGCGTGCGACTCGGCTCGGCGAGGTCGAGTTTTCCGAGACCGGCCTTGATGGCGATTTCCCAGCACGAGGCGACACTGACCAGTTTTCGGTTTCCAGGATCTTCGATCAGTTTTTTGGCCATCTCGCTCAGTTGCGGATCGTCTCGCAAAAACCACAGGAGAGTGTGGGTGTCGAGCAACAGGTTCATTCCATGTACTCCTGAAACTCGTCGAGCGGTGCGTCGAAGTCGGGAGCGATCCGCAAAATGCTGGTTTTGGCGCTTCCCGCCTTGCACGGCCAGGAGGTCCGGGGGACCCGCCTGATTTGTGCCAACGGCTGTTCGTCGTCGGTGATCGTGATCTCTTCGCCCGGTGGAAGCTGCCGGACGATCTCCGGCAGCATCGCTTGGGCCTGTTCGAGCGTGATGGTCGTCATGGCGAAATCTCCATTTCCTTCGTAGCCGCAGCACGACGCCGAGAATTTCCGGCTGACTTGCAGCTGCCCTTGATTGTATCCGAATCAACCGGACGGGCGGCACGACGAAGGTTCGCGATTACAATCGACTCGCTCTGGACGAGTATCGACAGCCTACCAGCCAACTGCATTGCACAAGCTGCCGATCGATATTCCGGCGAGCCTTCTGTTCCGGCGTCATCTTTGCTCCCGACAGGTCCCAACCGAGTGCCCAACGTACAAAGCACCCATCAGAAGTAGCGTAGCACCAGCCCCTCCACGCCGCAACCACATCAGCAATAAGCAGCATCCGGTCAGGCGGCGGTGATCTGGGGTTGGGGGACCTTGGTTGTCTTCTGACCGGACGGCGCGTCTTTCTCGACTGGGGCGTCGGGGAATTCCGGGCCAAATCGCAGGATCTGCATGCGGCCATCGGAGTGCTCCACCAAGGCGCTGCAGTTTTCGATCCAGTCGCCTGTGTTGCAGTACGTAATGCCCTGATGACGACTGATCGTCGGGGTGTGAATATGACCGCAAATCACGCCGTCACAGTCTTCGTCTTGCGCATGGCGCGCAAGCCGGTCCTCGAATCGGCTGACAAACCGCATCGCTCCCTTCACGTTCGCCCAGCTCTGGCAGAGTGCGGCCACCGACGCACAGCGGCGCTGGGTCCGCCGTTGTCCGGGCTGTTGGGCCGAATGCGAAGTGCTGCCCAACGCCGTCTATTCGTTGGACCTGCTTGACGCGATGGTAAATGACGCAACGGGGTCGGGAGTCGTTTTCGGCCAACGACCAACCATATAGAAACGAGTTTGCCCGAAAACGACTGGGGAGTTCTCGACCCTGGCGCTGGGACTCGAACTCGACGCCGCCATCGACACGCT
>REEF01000014.1 GCA_007695205.1 Planctomycetaceae bacterium | reverse complement strand
CCCACGGGCTGATCGCAAATGAATTCTGCAAGCGCCCAGTGAAAAGCAGAAAATCTCTGTTCTTAGGGGTGTTACCTAAGAATTCTTCTACATATTACAATGTTAGCTGCAACCAAGGAGAAACATATGAGATTCGCGACCGGCAGCCTTTTACTTTCATTCCTTGCTGCCTCGACCGCTAGTGCGGATTTCAGCAGCCGAGGTATTCCCGACGAAGCGTCCCAAGAGATATCGAGGGCTGACGGCCAGCGTAGGTTGACATGCATTGCGTTCGCTCCGAATGGTGGATGGAGCTTGCTGTCCGGCAGGAACGGTTATATCAACCGGAACATTCCAGATGAAGTACATCGCCAAATGGAACGTATTGCCAATGATGGGCACGAACTGAAGTGTATTGCGTTCGCACCCAATGGCGGCTGGAGCTTACTCTATGGTAGGAATGGCTATATCAACCGAAACATTCCCGATGAAGCACATCTTGCTATGCATCACCGACGCGAACTTATATGGATCGCATTCGGTCGAAATAACGAATGGTCCCTTTTTTACGAGTAAGGCAGCTAACCATGGATCGGGATAGGGATCCGGGTTGCCCCGGAGCGTGGATGAAGACACTCAACGAAGAAAGGGAAAGACGACAATAGAAACGAGGGAAGCTTTCCAGGCTGACAGCATTGTTCGCCCACTGATCGCTGAGAATCTTGCGCTGGATCGGCCCTGGTATTCAGGGTTCGTTGGACTTCTGATCAAGAAGAATCCCGCTACAGACAAGCCATTGCGTAACCAATTTCCGTTTGAAAGAAAGGGACTCCACGACATGATCGCTGACGACAGGATGTGGGACTCGGAGGGCGAGAAGACGATCGTTCACGCGGTCCACGAGGCACTGCGAAGCCGTTACGGGCAAATCGCGGACGAGAACAAGACCAACACAGTTGCCATGAAGAATCGCTTCAAAGGCGAATACGACCGCTGGCGATTGGCTTTTGCTGGGGCGAAGACAGCCGACCAGTTCCGGAATTCACTTTGCGATCTCTTTAGTCGTGCGGGACGCAATTCCGTTCTGCAGAAGTCTTGGCAGCAGATCCTTCCGCTGTTGCACGGTCGCACATGGCAATCAGCGCGTGGTTCGTGGCAAGCTGGGTCTTCTTCTGGCGAGCGGGCGTGTTCTTGGATCACGAGGCGCTGCGGTTCGGTGCCACCAATGCGGAGATGATCGGGAAGTATCTCTGGCAGTCGGAACGGGCCGCGGTGTACGGCCTGGCTGCGATCCTTGTTGCGGGGCTCATCTTGCTGGTGACGATCGGCTGGCCGGGGCTGGCGCTGCGTAAACCGGAGGAGTCGGTTCGCGGAGCTTGGTGGATGGGTATCATTCCCCTGTTGGCGGCCTTGAATCTCTCGGCGTGGCTGATCGAATTGCATTCGTCGCCGTCGGTGTCGGGCGATCACCGGGAGCGTTTTCAGAAGTGGTGGGAAACCGATGGCGAAAGGTTCGAGTACATCCTGCGGTACCGCGTCAATCCGGTGTTGACACTGATCTGGAGCCCGTTGATCGCCGTCGAGCAGCCGATCGAAGGGACGTTGACCGAGGAACAACTCGGCCCGCGCCGCAGCAACCGTCACCTTGTCCAGCGGGCCAGCGTCAGCGGTGCGCGGCGGTCTTTGATCGTGATCGCCGTCGAGGCGCTGCGCCATGACGTTATCGGAATGCAGCATCAGGGTCGCGAGATCATGCCCCACGTCAATGGGCTTGCCCGCGGCGGGGTACATTTCACGAACGCCTACTTGCAGAGCACCCACTCCGATTATGCCGATCCGTGCATCGTGTCGTCCCTGTACCCGCTCCGCACTCGCGGCCACCATTACTACTCCCGCTCCGATCCGTGGCCGAAGGTATTGATCTACGATGTCCTGAAACAACACGGATACGCGACGGCGATCATCTCCTCGCAGAACGAGGGTTGGGGGCGGATGGATCAGTTCTTGGCGAGTCCCCACCTTCCCTTCTTCGTTTCGGTCAACTTGCAGACGTCTCATTTTCCCTACGAGATTCCCGGCGGTCGAAGCGGGCCGTTCCAGCCGGCGACGATGGATTTCCCGGCCTCGTTCGTCTCGTACCCGCGCGACAAGGTGCCCGCGGTGCGGAACGCCTATTACAACGCCTTGCACTACATCGACCAACAGATCGGGCGGCTCGTTTCGTTTCTTGACGAGACCGGACTTCGCGACGAAACCCTGCTGGTGATCGCAGGCGACAACGGCTCTCGCTTTGCTGGGAATCGCGCCCCCACCCCTGTTTTCAGGGAACCGACGTCCTGGCTGCCGACAGGCCTGCGAACAAGGCGCGGGTGGTCCTGGTGCATTGCGAATCGGCGCTCAGCGGGTCCGACGCCGTGGTGAGCGGAACCGGGTGGAAGTACGTCGACGACCGCCGTAGCGGGCAGCGAAGGCTGCACCAACGGGGTACCGACCCGGGCGAGGAGCGAAATCTGGTGGACACCTATCGCGAGGTGACTCGCGTTCTGCAGCGGGTGATGCTCGTACCTGGGAACAACGCCGATCCGCGGGGCTTGCCGCCGGATTGTTGTTGGTGCATGCCGTGTTGGTCGGTT
>REEF01000359.1 GCA_007695205.1 Planctomycetaceae bacterium | reverse complement strand
GTTTGGCAACCAGAGTCCCCACCGGCCCCGTGCCGGTGGGAACGGGTTTGGCAACTAAGAACGGCCCCCCGCGCCGCTCCCGCCCCCCAGTGTCGCCCGCGTCGCCCGCTTCCAGGGCCGACGTAGCCTTTGCTCGTGCTCCCACTACTCGGCACCCAGCCGATCCGCATCCACCAGCATCGAGAACAGCATCCGCGTGAAAAGCTAGTACCGACGCCGGGCCATCATCGATGACTACCTCTGCTCCTCGACCAGCGCTGGCCTCGATCGACACTCCGGATCATGTCGGTTTGTCGCAGGTTTTCGGTCCATTGTCAATCGAACGTGGAAACGATCCGAACTCGCGGACGCAAAAACGGGACAGCGACGGTTTTACACTTTTTCCAGAACTGACACTGAGCCGGGCGCCTCAGCCGCGATGGTGCGGCGGGGCGCGGCCTTGGTCGGGCAACAAGGCGGTTTGCAGCAAGGCTTTGCCGACCTGGGCCAGTTGACCGAACGCACGGCGGGCTTGGCCGCTACGGTCTTGCTGGCCCAGGATCCGCAGCACGGCACAGCCGCGTGCTTCGCCCAACAACTGCAGCATGGCGGGCAGCAACCATTCTGCCACGCCGAATTCCCGCTGGTTTTCTACATCGCTGCAGACCGGCACGATTCCGGCCAGTGTCGGACCCAGTAACTGCTGGTGATACTGGACGGATTCCCGGATCTGTTCCTCTTTGCGACCCGTCGGCGTTTCCCAGTTGTACGGCGGCGTCCATTCCATCACCGGACTCAATTGGTCGATGTGCGTCAGCACGCCCAGCACGGGCGCCGTCTTGCGGTCCGGTCGCGCTTGTTGCAGTTTGTTCAGATCGTCCAGCACGACAGCATCGGCCTGACGCGCCCCGGTAGTGACCTTCATCACCAGCAAGACCAGATCGGCTTCGAACAAGGCTGTCTGGATCGCCCGTTTTTGCTGTCTTGTCGCACCGTCCTCGCCGTAACCGGGCGTATCGAGCAGCGTCCATTGCGAATCGTACTGGTCGGCCTGATGCAATCGATACCGCCGCACGTCTCGCGTCGCAGGTAACACGTCGGCTTCGGCCGTATGCTGGCCGATCAGGGCATTGATCAGGCTGGATTTTCCGGCGTTCACCTGGCCGACCACCGCCACGACCACCTCGCAAGGTTCCGACGACTCGCCAGGCCCGATACTGGTCGCAGGACGCTCTGGGGCTGACGATTGTCGCATCAGACGCTTGTAACGCTCCGTTCCACTGCGCAGCCGACCGCTGTTCATCTCGATCAAATAGAACCCCACTCGACCGATGAACACGGCATACGCCCAGGCCAACATGTTGTTCTGCAGTTGCTTGGTCGCGGAACCTAACGCCAGCTTGGAAGCGATAAAACGGGTCACGTTCACGGGGTTAAAGGCGATCGATGCCGCCCAGCCGATGTTGCTGGCCAACTGCCACCAGCGAGGCGCCTTGCTGAGCAGACGCCATTGGTCGATGGTCAGGAAGTAACTGCCGGGGACATATTCGGCGATCCGCTGCTCGGATTCCTCCAACGCCAATTGGGCGACGGACAGGATCTCGACCACCGTGCGTGAACCATACGGATTCTGAGCCTTGGGACGATACACCTTGGCGATCCGCAATCCCAGATCCATGGCCGCCTGCAGATGGAACTGGGGGTCGGTAAATCGTTCGGCTGCGAAGGCCTCCGCGTTTTCCTGGGCCTCCTGCACCAATTGCCACGCCTGCTTGTCCCGTTCGGTCCAGTATTCGGTTGGCGGTTCGCCCGTCAACTCGGGTAGCACAAAGTGTTTCCGCCAGCGGCGAGCCAGCAACCAGGCGGGCAGCCAGCAGATCGGAAGCAACCACCAGAGCAAGAAATAGTGGCCGATCTGCCACAAAGCGATCGCGCCAGCCACGACAAAGGCGGCGATGGGTACCAGGATCAGCATCGAGATCAGATAGAGACGCCAGAGGCTCATTCGGGGGCTCCTGCCTTGTGCTGCTTCCAATATCGAGCCGCTCGCGTCAACTCGCTCTGCCAGACCTCCTGCAACTCGTCCGCCGTCGGGGCGTCGCCAGCTCGCACGCGTCCGAAGTACCAACAGCAGGCTTTTCCCAGCCCGTAGGTGTAGGCATAGGCCAACGTCGCATTGGCCGCCATGCCGACCCACGGCACGAACTTCAGCACCCCACGCACCGCCTGACGGACCAGCAGCCGCCCACCGATCGGCGCGGCCATCTCCAGGAACGTTTTCGCGCCAACCGGCTGTTGGTAGACTTGGGCCAACCGGTAGACCAGATGCGCCTGCAACGCCGTGACCACCGGGATGTCGACCCACGGCAACGGCACGGCGGCGGCGGTCGCGGCCATCGCGCTGTAGCTGATCACGTACGGCATCGCGCGGCGCTCGTGCAATTGATGCAGCGATCGGATCGAATCCTCCAACGCTAACAACGTCTGACGATAAGCGACCGGCAGCAATTCCAGCAAGGTGGCCCGTAATCGGTCACCGCCGAAATCCGGATCGATGAAGCCTTCTTCGGGCGGAGTCAGGTCGATTGGAACGATGCGATCGACCAAGCCTGAGAATCGCTCGTGCTGCCGTTGGAGACTGCGGCGAAGCTGCTCGCCAACCGAATCGGGAATCGGCTGGTCGTGGAAGGGATCTTCGACCGGATGCTGCTGTTGCGGATATGCCTCGTGCAGGCACGTGAGCACCAGCAACACGGGGCGGTCGAGCCGGGCCCTGCGGATCCGCCGCAATGGCTCGATCACCTCGGCCAACGCTTGGTCCATCACACGCACCGTGACCACGATCACGTTGGCTCGCTGGTCGAATTGCTGCAGGTCTTCCGCAGGATCGTAGTCCTTTTCGCCCAACCCACGCGTGTCCAGGAACCGGACCAGCGGCGCTTCGGCATCGGGAAAATCGTACAACTGCGAAGTTCGCGTTTGCGGCCGAAAACCGTTGCCGATCTCGGCCTTGTCGGCCCCGGTCAGGAATCGCACGATCGACGTCTTGCCGCTACCGGTCTTGCCCAGCAGCCAAAGAAGGGGTACCGGCGCCCGGTCGAGAATCCGTTGCTGCTCGCGACGATATTCCTCGTCGGACATCGCACGCCCCGTCCACCGGTCTCGCCAACGTCGCCACATCGATGCGGTCTTTCTATGATTGCCGTCCAACAACCTCGGTCGCTTGCGACCGTCGAGATGCTCTCCACCACGCCACCAAGATACCGAACATCAGCCCGGGCGGCAAACGGGCGAAGGAACAGGTAATCTGCCGCCGCCGGATTGAGCAAGCTCAATCAGCCCCCAGGCTCCGGCACGGCAAGCGGTTTTTTAAAAAACGGCCGGACGGGTGCGTAAGCGATTGTCGCCTTCCACACAATTCGAAGCCTGGAGCGACGCCAAATCCGCTCCGACGAACGCGGACGACGAGGACGATTGACTGGAACGGTTGACATAAACGAATCGCGATAACGCGAAAGAGCGAAAACACGAAAGGGAATACATAAGAAGGAATTCGGATTAGATTGGATGTGTTTTATGGAATAATGCAGCTAATCGGAACCCGCAACATGAACCAAACAACCATTCCGAGACTTTCGCGTTTTCGCTCTCTCGCGTTTTCGCGATTCCCTTAGACGGTGGACAAAGACGAATCGCGAAAACGCGAAACGGCGAAAACACGAAACAAAAAACAAGAAAGAAGAGAAAGGGATTCAAATGATGGGACATTCGTTCGAACAGTTATCGGGCAAGATCATCGAGGCGGCGATTGCGGTCCATAAAGCACTCGGACCCGGATTCCTGGAATCGATTTACGAAAACGCCATGAAGACCGCCCTGCGGCATCGCGGCATCGTCTATGAAGCGCAAAAAGAGGTGGTCATCATCTTCGAGGGCGAAGAGGTCGGCGTGCATCGGCTCGATCTGTCGGTCGAGAACCAAATCATCGTCGAACTCAAAGCAGTCAAAGCGTTGGAAGACATCCACTTCGCTCAGCTCCGGTCCTACTTGAAAGCCACCGGGCAACACGTCGGATTGCTCATGAACTTCAATGCCCCAACCCTGATCATCAAACGAGTCGTCGAGGATTACAAGCCATAAACCTGAAATCGAAAATCACTCAGAATACGAATCGCGATAACGCGAAAGGGTGAAATCACGAAAGGAAATACGGATTGGCGTGGATGTGCCTTGTAAACCATCGAAGCCTATCGGAACCCGTGAAGTGGACCAAACAACCATTCCGAGACTTTCGCGTTTTCGCACTTTCGCTATTTCGCGATTGTCTTCCACCCCACCGCTGCCGCGGAATAGCGTGAGGCCGGGAGATTGCTAATGCTGAAATGGCCCATTTCCATCTTTTCTCAAACGGGTGATTTCGCAAGACAGGGGCCGGTGCTTGCCACGCGCGGGACTTTCGAGTATCGTCGAAGACAGCACAACCTTCCTTGTTTTATCGGAGTTAAACACCCATGACCCAACGACCAAATACCATCTGGCTGACCGCTTTGACCATTTGTCTCGGAATCGGAGTGCTCGGCGCAGCCCATTTGGCGGCAGCACAGGAGAATCCGGTTTGGACCGATCCAAACGACCCCACCCTGCCGGCGGACGTTCGAATCCAGGGCGAGTACGCTGGCGAAGATCCGGAAGGCCAGCGGCTGGGCTGCCAGGTGATCGCTTTGGGCAGCGGCAAGTTCCACGCGGTCGTCTATCCGGGCGGATTGCCCGGCGATGGCTGGGACGGGCAGAACAAAAGCCTGATGGACGGACGGATGGACGACCAAAAGGCCGTTTTCGTCCCCGCCGAAGGACCGAAGCAGTATCTGGCGGGCCCGCCTGCGGAATTCTCCGCGACTCGTCAGTTCCCCCCCGCCGGACACCAGCCCTACACAGCGGTCATCGAAGCAGAAAAGCTGACGGGGAAAACCGAACAGGGCCAGTCGTTCGAATTGACCAAGGTCCATCGCCAGAGCCCGACGCTGGGAAAGGAGCCCCCGGAATCGGCGGTCGTCCTGTTCGACGGTTCTGATAAAGATGCATGGCGAGGCGGACGCTTGGACGAACAGACGGGCCTGCTGAATACGGACGGAAACGATATCCGGTCCCGCGAGAGATTCCAAAACTACTCGGTGCACCTGGAATTCATGCTGCCCTACCGTCCTTATGCCCGCGGGCAAGGTCGAGGCAACAGCGGCTTCTACCAAGTGGATCATTACGAAGTCCAGATCCTCGATTCGTTCGGATTGGAAGGCCTGCACAACGAATGCGGCGGCATCTACGCGCAACAAGATTGCCTGATCAACGCCTGCTTGCCACCGCTGGTCTGGCAGACCTTCGACATCGATTTCACCAACGCTCAACGCGACCAGGACGGCAACAAGACCAAGAATGCCGTGATCACCGTGCGGCTGAACGGGATCGTGATCCACGATCAACTGGAGATTCAAGGTCCGACCGGAGGTCACCGCTCGGAGCCCGAAGGCACGCCCGGTCCGCTGAAGCTGCAGGGCCACGGCAACCCGCTGCAGTTCCGCAATATCTGGCTCGTGCCCCAAGACGGATAAGCATCTTCACGGACACCCTTTTTTGGGAGGGTTCCCGCAGCGCCGCGAGCGACGCGAAGATCGGTTCCGGCAGAATCCAGTAAACTGTTTGTGACGGTCGTGACGATAGGACAGGTTATCACAACTGCTTTCCGATTGGTGCTGCGCTGATAGCGTCCTTCGCGGCCCCGAGCGGGAAGATTTGGCCGTCTGAGAATAAGTCCGCACTGGTCGCCGCTTGAAAATCGTTTCGGCAACGGCCCAAGGAGTTCCGTCATGCGAGTCGAAGGCTCCTCGACCCTGCTTAGCACCGTTCGAGAGATAACTGACGGACTTTCGGCCCCCTCACCTTGCCCTCTCCGCGGTGGGGCGAGGGGACATCGGACAGTGATTTCTCGAACGGTGCTAAGCCTGACGAGGATGGGTCGTCGAGTCCCGCGCGTCGCCGTCATCGTTTTGGTGTCGGCTTTGCTAGCTTGCCAATGCGGCTGTACCAACATGCGTGAGTGGCGCCGCAATGGCTTCCAGGTCGGACCCGAGTACTGCCCGCCAGCGGTCGCCGTTGCAGAGGATTGGATCGACAGCACCAGCGTTCGCTTGAGGCACGAACCACCGGAAGACAGCGAGTGGTGGACAGCTTTTAACGATCCGGTCCTCAACAATCTGGTCGTCCATGCCTACGAGCAGAATTTGGATCTTCGTACGGCCGGATTTCGCGTGATGGAGGCCCGTGCTCAGCGAGCCGTGACGGCCGGGAATCTGCTACCACAAACCCAGCAGGCATCTGCGGATTATCAGCGGATCAAGACGCCGCAGCGTTTGGGCCGACCTGCCGCCGGACAGTATTTCAGCGCCTGGGCGACCGACGTTAATCTCGCCTGGGAACTCGATTTCTGGGGCCGTTTTCGACGTGCGGTGGAAGCCGCTGATGCGGACCTGCACGCATCCGTCGAAAACTACGATGACGTGCTCGTCATGCTTCTGGGGGACGTCGGCATCACCTACGTCGAGATCCGTACCCTTCAGAGTCGTCTGGAGGCAGCTCGCGCCAACGTGGAAGCTCAACGGGGCGCGCTGCGAATCGCCGAGGTTCGTTTCAACGAAGGCAGATCGACGAAACTCGATGTGTTCCAGGCCCAGAACAACCTGGCGCAAACCGAGTCGGCCATCCCCGCGTTGGAACTCGCGTTACGCCGTGCCAGCAACCGGCTCTGTATTCTGTGCGGTACCGCTCCGCGGGATCTCGAGCAGGAACTCGGGATCGGCCCAATCCCCGTGCCGCCGATCGATGTCGCCGTGGGAGTGCCCGCGGACCTTTTGCACCGTCGTCCGGACGTGCGCCGCGCGGAACGCGAACTGGCCGCGCAAAGCGCAAGGATCGGCGTGGCCACCGCCGAACTTTACCCGCACATTGCGATTACGGGCACGATTGGACTGGAGGCAAACGACTTCACCGACCTGTTCCGCGCTGAAGCGTTTGCTGGCTCGATCGGACCGTCGCTGCGATGGAATATTCTCAATTACGGACGACTGCTGAACAATATCCGCGTGCAAGACGCTCGCTTCCAACAACTCGCCACCCAGTATCAGAGCACGGTGTTGCAGGCCAACGCAGAAGCAGAAGACGCGTTGGCCGCTTTTCTGAAGTCGCATGAGCGTGCGGCCACACTCACCGACAGTGTCGAAGCTGCTCAAAATGCCGTCGACATGGCTTTGAGACAATACCGTGAAGGACAGATTGACTTCAACCGCGTGTTCATCCTTCAGGCTGCACTTGCGCGGGAACAAGATCAACTTGCCCAAGTGTCCGGCGATGTGGCACGAAGCCTGGTGGAGATCTACCGTGCCTTGGGCGGAGGCTGGCACAGTCATTATCAGGAAGGTGAGCAACTGCAACTGGTTGTAGCCACAACAACAGAAGGCCCCCAGCCCGTCGCATCGACCAATTGACAGATTGTCAGCCCCTACACGGATGGTCGATGGCGGTAGGCGGAACGGCGATGGGCAAGAATGCGCAGCGATGAAGAACTGATGTCGGCAGTGGCTGAGGGCGACTTGAGCGCCTTCGAGCAGCTTGTGCGCCGACACCAGGGCACTGCCTGGAACGCCGCATTCCGCCTTGTCGGAGACGTCCATGCGGCCGAAGACATCGCCCAAGAGGCTTTCCTGCGGGTTCTGCGCGCCGCTTCTCGTTACCGGCCGACCGCCGCCTTTCGCACCTACCTTTACCGCATCGTGACCCGGTTGTGTTGCGACCACCGACGACGAATCGTTGCGTCGCCCAGCGGCGATGTCGACGCGTGGCCAAGCCAGGCCCCACTTCCGGAGGATGTTGCCTCCAGCCAAGAAGTACACTCGTCCGTGAATAAAGCACTTGCATCGCTGCCGGCCAGGCAAAAGGAGGCCGTTATCCTACGCTACTACGAGGGCCTCAGTTATACCGAAATCGGTCAGGTCATCGGCGCGACCCGAAAGGGGGTGGAACGACTGTTGGCCCGGGGCCGAGCCGCTTTGGCGGGCAAATTGAGCGAGCTTCTCGAAGAATAGAGAATTTTGCGAGGGGGTTTGGGGCAACTCGTGCGTTTAACCTTCTGGAGGTGGCTTGGTGATGCGTTGTGATCGAGCACAGATATTGATGGACAGGTACTTGGCCGAGGAGCTGCCAGCCGTCGAGCGAGAGGACCTAGAGTCCCATTTACGCGAGTGTCCTGGTTGTCAGCAGCAATTGGCCCAACTGCAAACGCTGCTGGGGACTTTGCGCAGCGTTCCGGCGCCGCCGGTGCCCCAAGGGTTTGTCGGTCGGGTCATGGTGATGGCCGGGCAGGAAATCGAACGTCAAGGACCGTTGGTTCAGGTTCGTCCCAGGCCTGCATCCTGGTGGAGGCATGGAGTGACACCCCAGCAAATTGGCTTCGCCGCAGCTCTTGCGGCGGGGCTCTTGGTGGGGGTGATGCTTGGCCATCAGACTTGGCAACATTCGGCGCGTACAAGTACGATCGACCGACCGACAGCGAACGTGCAGGTCACGGATGCCGAGAACGTCTACTTAATCGATTACCTTACAGGCACTCCTCGGGGCTCTTTTCCGGAAATCTACTTGAGCCTAACGAGTGTCGATAGCGACCAGGAGTTCTAATCATGTGGCGCAGCGGCAAACAGTTTCTGATCGTGGCGTCCGTCGGATTGAATCTCGCGTTCGTCGGTGTTTGGCTGTCCTATGCGATCCCTGCCGGCGTGGGCAATGAAGTCGCATCGTCACCGCGTGCGGCAACAGGGCGAATCTGGTGTCCGTTGCACGAAAGACTGAACGTAAGCGACCAGCAGTGGGCGAAAATCGAGCCGCGATTGTTGGAGTTTCGGCAGTCGGCGGATTCGATCTGTCGGCATGTCGGACGGCTCCGGCTCGAAATGGTGGACCTGATTGCCGCCCCAACTCCCGATCGGGAAGCGATCGCGGCCAAGCAGGATGAGATCCAAGCCGGCCAGCGGAGGATGCAAGAATTGGTGATCGGCCACCTGCTCGCCAAGAAGGAGATCCTGTCTTCCGAACAAGAAGGCCGTCTGTTCATGATGATCCGCGAGCAGAGCGGCTGCGACCGAAAAGGGCCTCTGATGATGTCCGGGCGTCCGGGCGGTGGCGTCGGGCAAATGTTTCGCCAGGAACCGCCCTCCCAGTGATCTTCCAAGATTGGTCCTTTGTCCCCTGATGGGTATAACTCATGAAATCAACCACAAGCATCATTTGGCAGGTGGTCTCCCTTACTTTCTTCTGGACGCTCTTTCCGGCCGCATACTCAATAGCCGACGACGGCGGCGGAAGTGATGCCAAAAGAACGATGCCTGATCTGTACCCGTATGTGGCATCAGACATTTTGGAGTGGAGCAAGCCCAAAGCTGGGGTCTGGGTCGACCTGGGCTCGGGAGCCGGGGGCGTCGCATTGGCCGTTGCCTTGTCGGCGAACGAGGCCGCCTTGCACAGTACCATGGTCCTTGTCGATCCCGATGCGAAGGCTCTTTCTCACGCGCTGAGAAAGGGGCACGAAAAGGGGCTGGGAAACCGCCTTGTCGCCGTTGTGGGCGTGGCAGAGCGGATGCCGCTTCCTGACAACTCGGTCGACCTCGTCTTCAGCCGAGGCTCGATATTCTTCTGGGACGATCAGGCCCAGGGTATTCGCGAAATCCATCGCGTGCTGCGGCCTGGAGGAAAAGCAATGATCGGTGGCGGCCACGGAAGCAAGTACCCCGAATGGGCTCGGCGCGAACTCGCTCGACGACGCCAAAGCAACAGGAATCCCGATTCGCCGCAAGCGAAAGAGTTTGCCCGCCTGCGAGATCCTGAGACTTTTCGCCAATGGGCGAAGGATGCGGGCATCAGCGATTTCGAGGTTGTTGGCCACGGTGCCCTGCCTGCGGAGGATCCGCGTGCAAGTGTGGGCGTTTGGCTGAAGTTCCGCAAGCCGGAGACAAAATGAGCACGGGCAAGAATTGTGTCGAAGAGAAGCCGTCCGGAAGACGGCAACCTGGAGAACAAAGCCCAGCGGTGGTCGCGCGAAAGCAAAGACGCAGACGCCGCACGTGGCTTCTATATGCTGTGACTCTGATGGTCGTGGGGATCGCAGGAGGTGGCGGCTGGTGGTGGTTTGTTCAAGCCGCTGTCGACGACGGCAAGCCGTCGGGATCACCGGCAGCGGGCGCGGGGAAGGGAGGCAAACAGGCGAAAACTCTGATGGTGGAAGTCCAGCAGATCGAGCGCGGCGAGGTGGCACAGTTCCTACAGGTAAGCGGCGAGATCGTGGCCACCGAATCGATCGTCGTCGCTACGACCAAGGAAGGTCCGATCACGTTCTGCCCGTGGCGTGAAGGCGACTCGGTACGTGCCGGTGAGAAGCTGATCGAGATCGATCGCGCCATTCACCGCGCCGAGATCGAAGCCGCGGCGGCGTCCCTGGCGGTCGCCCGCGCGAAGCTGGCAGACCTGAAGGCCGGTGCCCGACCCGAGGAAATCCAGAAGGCAGAAGCCGATGTGCGGCGATGGGAAGCCACCCACGCCTTTTATGAAAAGGAGTTAGCGCGCGAGTTGCGACTGTTGGAGCATGATGCGGCCTCGCAAAGCTCTCTCGAACAATGGGGCGAGAAACTGGCGATTGCCGAGGCGGAACTGGCCGCCGCCCGCGAATCCCTGGGGATACTGAACGCCGGTCCGACACAAACGGAGATTGCGGTCCAGTCGGCGGCGGTTGACGAGGCGAATGCTCGGTTGAACCTGGCTCATGCCCATCTGGCGGAATGCACGATCGTGGCTCCCTTCGACGGTAAGATCACCCACGTGCATGTGCGGCCCGGCGATCTCGCAACCCCGCGCAGCCCCCTGCTGGAAATGTACGCCCACGAATCGCTCGTCGTGCGATTTTCCGTGCCCGAGGCACATGGTGCCGCGATGCGACCGGGTCTGCGGGCAACGGTCACGCTGGACGCCCTACCAAGTCGCACGTTTTCCGCCGAGGTGATCCGCGTGTATCCCCAACTGGACTCGGTGATGCGGACACGCACGGTGGAAGCCAAATTGACGGAGCCAGCCGACTTCGTTCCGCATATGTTCGCCCGCTTGAACATCGAGCTGCAGCGAGCCGAAGATGCCGTGCTTCTTCCTGCCGAAGCCGTGATCACGGCCCCCTCGGGTGATCATTTCGTTTTCGTGGTGGACCAGGGCAAGGCCCAGCGACGTGAGGTCGAGATCGGCATGCGGCAGGAGGGGACCGTCCAGGCGATTCGCGGCGTCAAGCTCGGCCAACGTGTCGTCGTCGCCGGCCACGCGGCGATTCGCGACGGCCAGCCCGTGCGCATTGCCGGCGAGGGCCAACCAGGCGACGGCAGCCCCTCGGGCGGACAGGGGCAAGGTGCCGGTAAATCAAAGCCCGGCCAACTACCCGCGTCTGGGACGTCACCCCAGGGCAAGGGAGGCCGTCGATGAAAATCACCGAATACTCCGTGCATCGCCGTCTGGCTACCGGAGCGATTGCCCTGGCGCTGGCCGTCCTGGGCATGTACGGTGCGTGGCGATTGCCCGTGGATTACCTGCCAAACGTCACCTATCCGTTGGTCAAAGTGCATATTCGTTGGCCGGGGGCGACACCGGAAGAGATCGATCGGGAAATCGCCGATCCGGTCGAGCGGCTAATGGCAACGGTCGATTACCTCGACACGCTCGAATCCACATGCCGCGAGGGCGTGTATTCTTTGGATGTGAATTTTGAGTATGGGGCCAACGTGGATGTGGCGTTCCAAGATGTGCTGGCGGCCCTGACCCGCGCGGGGCAAGATCTACCCGTGGACATCGAGCCGCCTTACGTCTTTAAAGCCGATCCTTCCCAGTTGCCCGTCATTCAGTTGACGATTCGCTCAGACCGATGGGGGCCGGTCGAATTGCGTGAATGGACTGAGAATTGGCTCCAGGATCGCATTTTGGCGGTCCGGGGTGTTGCGGGCTCGGAGATTATCGGTGGCCTGGAACGAGAGATCCGCATCCTGCTCGACCCGTTGGTGATGGAAAAGCACAAGATACCGCTGCAGACTATCATGCGGCGCTTGGGCGAGGAAAACATCGAACGGACCAGCGGACGCGTGATTGTGGGACGCCGAGAGATCATTGCCCGTACGGTCGGAGAATTCGACGATCTGGAACAGATTCGTGCGGTCGTGATCGTCCAACGAGGCGGCGACAAGCTCTACCTGCGAGACATTGCTGAGGTCGTCGACTCCCACGAGGATGTGCGGGTCATTACCCGGTTTAACGGCTTTCCCTGTGTCAAACTTTCGGTTTTGAAGGAGGCGGAGGCGAATACCGTTGAAGTAGCCGGAGCCGTCCAGCGAAAACTGGATGAACTTGCCCCTTCGTTACCTCAAGGGCTTGAATTAGGCACGGTGGAGAATCAGGCCTTTTATGTGGCGGGGGCTCTAGCTGGAGTGCGTGACGCAGCCATTCAGGCGATGATCCTGCTCATCGTGGTGATCTACCTGTTCCTCGGCAGCTTCCGCCAAGTGCTGGTAATGGTCGTGGCCTTGCCACTGACGTTGATTGTCAACTTCGGGTTGATGAAGGTGGCGGGATTCTCGCTCAATGTTTTCTCTCTCGGTGGTCTGGTCGTCGCGATCGGCGTCGTGCTCGATAATTCCATCGTCGTCGTGGAAAACATCAGCCGGCTCCGGCACGAAAAACCAAACGAGAACCTCAAGCGGCAGGCGATCACCGGCACAGCCGAGGTGGGGCCGGCCATCGTCGCCGCCACCTTGTCGTTTCTCGCCTTGTTTGTACCGTTTCTGTTGGTGCCCGGTTTGACCAGCTTGTTGTTCCGTGAGCTGATTCTGGTGATTGCAGGCGTGGTTGTCGTCAGCCTCACTGTCGCGGTAGCCATGACGCCGATGTTGACCACGCTCTTTTTTGGACGAGGTGCTCAGCGCCGTCAGACGACGCGATTCGAGCGGTTCTTTGATCGGTTTGCCGAAGGATACGGATGGCTTTTGGATCGCGCGCTACGAGCGCGCTGGGTCGTGGCCGTGGGATTCATCGTCATGCTGGGCCTAGCGGGCTGGTTGTTCGGCCGGGTGGGCGGTGAGTTCTTGCCCATGGTGGATGACGGCCGCATCATGGTCAAAGTCATGCTGCCCACTGGGGCCTCCGTTTATGAAACCGACCGAGTCCTGCAGCAGATCGAGCAGCGGATCGCTGACGATCCACTGATCGAAAGCGCCTTCAGCCTGGCTGGCGGTCGAGTCCAAGGCCTTTACACTTATGAGGTAGCCAACGAGGGCCAGATCGACATCCAACTGATCCCCAAATCACAACGGCCGGTCAGTACGAGACAATACGTTGCCGGGCTCCAGCCCAGGGTAGCACAGGTCCCCGCCCCAGGCGGAAGAATCATGGCCAGACAGATGCCTATCAAAGGAGTGAGGGGCCTTCGTGCCGCCGATGTGCTGGTGGAGGTACGAGGTCAGGAAATGGAGACGCTTTCGGAACTGGCCCAGCGTGCGGCCGACGTCATGAACGGGCTCGACCAACTTGCGAACGTCTCCATCTCGATGGACATGACCAAGCCGGAATACCAAGTGAGAGTCGATCGTACCAAGGCCACTGAACTGGATGTTTCCGTCGAGGCGATTTCCCAAACGCTGCGATCTCTGATCGCGGGCACCGTCGTCGGCCGCTACCGTGAGGCAGGCGAGCACCATGATATCCGCGTGATCATCCCCGAAAGCCGATTGACGTCGCGACACCAGATCGAAGAACTCGTGGTTACCGGGACGGGAGGCCATGCCATT
>REEF01000015.1 GCA_007695205.1 Planctomycetaceae bacterium | reverse complement strand
TGAGCAATCTCCTCGCCATGATGGCCCAGCGCATGGGTGTTGAGATTGACCAGTTCGGCGACAGCAACAAGGTGATCGAAGTATGACACAGTTCATCGTTCATCGTTCTTTGTTTTTGGTTCCTCGATGGTGGTTCATGGTTCGCTCGTTGTTGTTGTTGCTAGTTTGCTTGTTCGTCGTTCACGCGCCCGTCGTGGGCGAAGAACCAAGCACAAAGAACAAAGAACCAGGAACTAAGAACGAGCCGTTCAGGCCCGAAGCGGGTAAGTTTCCGCCCGCTGACAAGGCGAAAGCCTACCAGGGCCAGCTCGTGTTCGTGGACCATGCGAATCCACCATGCCCAAATACTACGTTCAATCCGGTCCCGTCCGCCTGATCTTCGATGCCGCCAATGCCGAGCAGGCCGCCGTCATGGCCTTCCAGTGGACCTGCGACCAGCAAGCGGAGATCGAAGCCGCCTCGCCGCTGGATCACGTGTTGATCGCCGAACAGCAAGGCTGGCAACTGGAAGACGAAGTCGTCGTGAACGAACAGGGGTTCAGCCGCCGGGATGGCTTGGTGTTCGACACGCGTGATGTCTTCGAGGCGTGGCTGCGGTGGCCGATGCCGGTGGTGTAAGGTGGGTGGTTCACTCAGAGCGGGCCGCTGCGTAACGGTTGCGCACCCGACGTGTCTCTGGCGATCAGGCACGGCGGAAGAACCCGAGCCGGGCAGGATCTGGAATGAGTCCCGTTGTATTGGCCGGCAGCGATTCGTGTTTGCCGATCACGAGGGAACCACCGGGCAGCAGTCGTTCCGAAAGGGCAGCCAGCACCTGCCGCTGCAATGGCTCGTCAAAATACGTGAACACCAGATTCCGGCAGAAAATCAGCGAAAACGAATCGGTGGGAGTATCCACGCGGATATCTGCTTGCCGGAACTGGACCAGATCGCGGAACTGCGGGGCGAGCTGGTACTCGCCGTCATTACGAACAAACGTACCCTGTTTCCAGTCGGCCGGGACGTCCTTCACACTGCTGGCCGGATAACGGGCCCGGTCGGCACGTTGCAGCATAGTTTGGTCGGCGTCGGTGGCCAGTATGTGAAGCGCCAGATCCGGGAATTCCGGCCGCACATGCTGCATCCAGATCAGCGCAACGGAGTACGGTTCCTCGCCGGACGCACAACCGGCCGACCAGACGCTCAGCCGGTGCTCCCCGCGCCGCTGTGCTGCGCGAGCCAGATTGGGCAAGACGCTGTCGCGCAAGTGATCGAACACGTCGCGGTCACGATAGAATCGCGAGATCGAGATCCGCAAACAGGCGTCCAGCACCGTCCATTCGGCAGGATTATCAGCGAGGTGCCGACGATACTCGGCGATGTGCGTCAGCTCCAAGTCGCGCAGACGGCGGACAATCCGCTTATGGACCTGGCCCCGCACCTTGCGGAAGCCAGGCCAGCGCAGCCCAAGCTGCGGCAAAGCCCATTGCAGGAATTCGACACACTGGTGATCCGTCACGGTTTCCAACGCTCTCTTGATGGTTCGAGGATTTCCCGGGCGACGCACTGCTGGATCACGGGCGCGCCAGCCGTTCGACAATCATATCAGGCAGTTGATCCCGATTGATGGGCGAGACGTCAATCAACTCCACGCCCGGCAGGTGCTTCGCCTCGCTGATGAAACCATCTCCCCTGGCGGCGACCGTCGCCAGCACGGGCCGCAGACTGGTCAGGATCTGTCGTGCCGAACTGACAAACAGCTTGCTCAGACATTCCATTTTGCCAATCTCGTCAATCACCCAGACATCACGATCGGCAGCCCGTGCGGACAACTCCGCTCGAATGAACTGCTCCAAACTCACCACGTCGACGCCGTATCGGCCGACACGATGACTGCTTCGGAAGTCGACATGCGCCAGAATTGCTCGGCTACCTTGCAGGCCGATGGCTTCAAAACCCGTCCGGCGCCCGCGGTCGCGCAGTTCCTGCGTGTAGAACCCAGCCACCCGTAGATCACCCAACTGGTCGAGAACTCGGCGCACCAAGGTAGTTTTTCCGCAGCCGGGCGGCCCGGTTACTAGGATCTTCGTGGCGAGTGACAGTGGGACATTCATGATGGCTGGGATTCCTGCCATCATTATCCGTTTTGGCTGGTAGTGTGAAAACCGCCGAGACGGTCTGATGGAGCTGAATCAGCAAGACCGAGAGCGACGCCAGCGGATGTCGCCGGAATCCCCCGAGCAGCAGCGGTTCGTGAAGGGGTGGCTGTCGTGACTCCGGCGTCGGATCTTGCGGTTTTCGGGCTCCTGCAGTTGTTTTGACTGCGATCCAGCTTCAGCGTAAAAGGGACCGCTCGGCCAGCCTGCACTTCCTCCTGGGGGTTTTGGTGCCTTCTTCCTGGCCGTAAACTGCGACAACCGTTTTGGCTCGCTGATCTGCTGGGCCCAGGCGTGAAACGGGCGGCATGGGTCGCTGGAAAAGGTGGCCAGGCCGGCAGCGACACACCGTGATCACGGAATGTCAGAGACGGAAATCGCTCCCCGGATCGGCTCAGGAGACGGTTCCGGCGACCTCCAAGCTCATAGTCATCGAGCGGCATCATCCGGTCGATGAGACCCGAAGGGGTGAACTCGATG
>REEF01000017.1 GCA_007695205.1 Planctomycetaceae bacterium | reverse complement strand
CGGGTAAGGCGTTGTCCATCTGGCTGATCGTTGCCCGAAAACGACTCCCGACCCCGTTCGCTCGCTTTAAGAGGAGAAAAAGCCATGTATTGGAACAAAACCACGCCCGATGAAGAACGTCTGGCGCAACGCCTGCGCGAAGAAGCCCTGCGCGATCGGCCCGAGTTCTCCGAATCGTTGCATCGGCGCATCTGCGGCGCGGTCGAGCAGACCCGCACCACACCGCTGCCCGCCGAGGATCATCTACTGCCCCAGCCACGTCGCCGATCCGGCTGGCTGGCCATGGGCTTGGCAGCCAGTCTGATCCTGGCTGCGCTGGTCGCCTGGCAAACTAGCCGCAACGCACCGGTGGCGCGGTTTCCAGTCGTTCCGCGGGTAGATCTACCGACAACCGGGGAAGCGACCTCGACCATCGCGCCAAGTGCCGACCCATCGCACGCGCAGCGCAGTGTCGCCCCGCAGATGGCCGCCGAGACTGCGCAGATCGCGCCGGCTGTTGCTGTGGACGAAGCCCCCCAGATACTCGCCCGGATCGACCGCACTTTGGCCTCGTCCCAATGGGCCTTCCTGGATCATGACGCGCGGCTCACCTGGCAACTGGTAACCCAAACGCTGCCCCTCTCCGCGGCGGCAAGATCCGGCGAGGATTGGTAGAGGCTTCAGTCGTAAGATGCGCGCACCTTTGTAGGTTGGGACTCCGTCCCGACCGGGTCGGGTCGGGTCGGCTCGGAGACCCAACCTACGCGGTTTGCGGCCGGAGGCAGCTTTTTGGATGGCCCATAATCAGGCTACTAGATGGAAGATGAATTCTCAGAAATGCAAGCACCGCAAGTGAATCCCACCTTGCCGCGGCGATACGAAATCGATGCGCTCCGCTCGATTGCCCTGCTGTTGCTGATCGTCTACCACGTCTTCTGCGCGTTTCAGCCTTTGGCGCCCTCGCTTCAGCTCATCGGCTATTCGGACACTTTGGAGCGAGTCTGGTTTCTCGGCGAGCTGCTCAACACCTGGAGAATCCCGGTTCTGTTTCTGATGGCCGGGATCACGACGGGATACCTCTTGTGCAACCGTTCAGTCGGGAATCTGCTGCGATCGCGGTTGATGCGCCTGGTACCGCCATTGCTGGTCACCAGTTTCTTTGTTGCTCCGATCTCATCCCTATTTTTTCAGCTTTCCCAAGGCCAGTCTGTCCGGTATGCACCGAGCCCCGGTCATCTGTGGTTCGTTTGGAATCTGGTCGTGTACTTCGTGCTGGCGGTGCCCCTTCTTTTCTATCTCAAGCTTCGCCCGGACAATCCATTGCTGCGGTTGTTGAGCGCGTTGTCTCCGTATGGTTGGCTGCTCCTGTTGCCGGGTGTGCTCGTTCTGATCACGGTCTTTCTCGAGCCTTACATCACTCCCGAGTTATTTTCCGCACACTTCCTCCGCTTCTGGTATGGCTTTGCTTGTTTCGTTTTCGGGGTCTTGCTCGTCTCGCTCGGCGAGCGATTCTGGCAGGGGAGCCGCCGAGTGTGTCATGTGGCTCTGCCGGCGGCGTTGGCCCTTTATCTGCTTCGGATGTCAGGCGTCGACTTCGGCGGGGCTTTGGCGCGGTTGATCGCGTGTGCGCTCGAGTCGGCTTACGGCATGTTGGCCTTTCTTGGGTACGGCTCGTTGCTGTTCTCTCGTCGTTCGCGCATCTTCCCCGTTCTCAATAGGTCGGTATGCGCCGTTTACATCCTTCATCTGCCCATCCAACAGGGCATTGCCTTCTTTCTCTTTCCAGCGAGACTACCCGCCTGGTTGACCTTCGGCCTTCATCTGGCCGCCACTTTGGCCATTTCCGTCCTGATCTATGCGATCGTCCTGCGTTGGGCGCGTTGGCTGTATCCCTTCTTGGGAATACCGCCTCTCAAGTCGGAAGCTTCGCGTGACGTCAGCGCAACGGAGCCGAAGGCTATCGAACGCGACTGGGCGGTGACGGCGGGCCGCTTTGCAGTCCTGTACGTGGTGTCGCCGGTGATCGTCCTTGTGACGATGCTTGTCCTTGTCTCTGCGGCCATTCATCACGCGCGCGTCAGGCAAGCCGCGCGTGAACCTGGCTCAAGCAACAGCCTGGCTCTCCGCGAGGCGATCTTCGTAGGGGACTTGGACCAGATCCGTGAAGCGTTGGCGACGGGTGAGGATGTGAATCACAGGGACGAGAATGGATGGACGACTTTTTCCATGGCGGTCTTCGCCCGCAATCCGCAAGCCATGGAAATCATGCTGGAACATGCTCCGGATCTTTCGATTCGCAGCCGGGACGGCCACAGCCTGTTGTGGGCGGCCTGTTGGATGTCGCATTACGACTGTGCCCGAATTCTTGTGAACCATGGTGCAGCCGATTCGCTGACCCCAAGCGATCGGATCGCACTGCATCACGCTCTGGAACAACCTTACGAAGCGGCCGCGGCTCAGATCAGAACGCATCTGCACGTGCCGTCCGAAGCAGATTACCTGGAGAACCGTGCCCGGATCCGAGAACTGCTGGAACTGAGATTGGGGTCAGGTCTTGAGGAAGCCCGGCGAAATTGAGTTTCGGTGTACGGTGCCGCTCAGGCGACCTGGTGCTTTTTCAAATCACGCCGCCGACCT
>REEF01000633.1 GCA_007695205.1 Planctomycetaceae bacterium | reverse complement strand
TCTCTCCGAAAACGACTCCCGACCCCTTCCGCAAAACGCGACAGTAATTCATTTGCCGATCCTTAGCGGCCTGACGTTGGTCGGGCCCTGGCAGACGCGTGCGGAGTATCCACCGTTGCCGGAGACGGTGACCAGTTTCGGCGCCGCGCTGATCGAGGATGCACTCTATATCTATGGCGGGCACACCGGTCGGGCTCACCAGTACTACCACGAGGGTCAGGCCAAGACGCTGTGGCGTTTGAATCTCGCTGAGCCCGACGCGTGGGAAGCGTTGGGCGAAGGTTCCGGTCTGCAGGGTCTGGCCCTGGTCGCGGACGGAGGCAAGATCTATGCCATCGGCGGGATGCAAGCCGAAGGAGGTCCGACAACTCGCGTCGACATCTACGATCCCGACGAACGCCAGTGGCAGCAGGGGCCAAGCCTGCAGGGCCAGGGGATGGATGGCTTCGGCAGCGCGGCATTCGCTTCCGGCGACCGGCTGTACGTCAGCACCATGCACGGGACGCTGCAACGGTTGGCCCAAGATGGCAGTGCGTGGGAGATCGTCCAGGAATTGGAGCATGCCCGTTTCTTCCACCGGATGCTGCCCTTGTCCGACCACCGCCTGCTGATGATCGGCGGCGCGAACATGGCCGAGGGCAAGTTCGAACAACTCGAAGTCCTCGTTCCCTGAGAATCGGAGAGACCATGTTCGAGTCGTTGAAAACCTTCGGAGCGGTTCTGATCGAACACCCGCTCGGCTGGCTCGTGCTGGGCTTCGGCAGTCTCGTGCTGCTGCAGACCGCCATCGGACTGGCCAGGTCGCGGCAGTGGGCGCTGCTGCCGCTGGCGCTGGGATTGACCGCGTTGGCTGGGTTTCTGATCAATCCGCTGGCCGATGCGACGACGTCACACCAGTTGCACGGCATGTTAAGCAGCCACGAGGTGTTGACGTGGCTGGCCATCGTCCAGATGATCCTGGCCGCATCGGCGCTGGTGGTCGGTTTGCGATTATCCCCAGGCGGACGAGAGGGTTGGTGGTCGTTGTGGCTGGGATCGATCCATTCGCTGCCGGCGCCCGCCTTGATCGTCGCGATGTTGTTTTGGGAGCACGCGTGGCTGGCACGCTTTGTCGGCGCTCGCCCCGAACTGGTCGGCCGCAACGTGGGATTGGGCGTGGCGTTGCTGCTGGCGATCTGCACGTTCGTCGCCATGACCGTCGCAGCTCGCAAGCTGGCCCTCGTGCATTGCCTGCTGTCCGGAACGATCGTGCTGGCTTGCATGTTCGTCCCGCTGCTGCCCTTGCCGCTGCCCGGGATGCAGTTGGACCTGCAGCCGTTGGACATGGCCGGTCGCGTCACCTGGATCGCGATCGTGGCCTTGGGCGTGGCGTTCTTCCTCTGGGGATACCGCTGTGGAACGTCGACGATCCGCAGCCAGGCAAAACCAGCGTTTTTTTACCGCTCGCCGGCGCGAGCTGAAAGTGAGTTGTCATGAATTTGCTGACCAATGTTTTCTACTTGATTTCCACCGCCCTGCTGATCCCCGTAATGCTTGTGCTGTTAGTCAGTCTGGTACAAGTGATCTCGATGTTAGGCCAGTTGTTGCGAGAGTATCTGCTTCGCAACCGCCATGCAGCGTCGCTGGACTCGTACTGCCAGGCATTGATGCACAATGCCCGGCCGCTGCCGAGCCCACAGCCCGAGGCCGATCAAGGGTCTGCCGGAAAGAGCATCCCACCAACCACATCGTTGGCGCTGCTGCCCAACACGCTGGCGCAACTGGCTCGAGCCGAATCGGACACCGTGCTGGCCGAGAAGTTGGCGGCCGACGCCCAGATCGCTTGGCGCGACGAAGTCGAGCGGATCACCGGACTGGCTCGGCGGGGCCCCGCACTGGGGCTGATGGGTACGCTGATCCCCCTGGGCCCAGCGCTGGTCGGACTGGCGGCGGGGAACTTGCAAATGATGTCGGAGAATCTGGTGATCGCCTTTGCCACGACCGTCGTCGGACTGCTGATCGGAACCATGGCGGGGGCGATCGTGGGGGTGAAGAAACGCTGGTACCGCACGGATGCGGCGCTGGTCGAATTCGCGTTGGCGCGAGTCCTGGAGCAAATCCATTCGCATCAACACGACACGAATCATGTCGCGCGACAGCTACCGCACGAACGGGCGAACCGTCACGTGATCGCGAGCAATGGCGGCAACCACCACGCGAAAACAGTGGAATCCCACCCCGAAGCTCAAACTGCGGAGGCTCATTGAGATGTTTCGCTCGTCCCCCGGCCAACGCGCTGGAAATCTGATGGAATTCGATGACGATTCGGCCATCGACCCCACGGCCGGCATGGCCAACCTGTTCGACGTGGCGATGGTGTTCGCTGTGGCGCTGATGGTGGCGCTGGTCAGCTACCTGCAGTTGCCCGCGCTGCTTCAGCAAAAGGATTACACCGTGATCACCAATCCCGGCCAGCCGGACATGGAGATCCTGGTCAAGGAAGGCGAGGAGATCCGGCACTACGAGGCGACGGAGCAAACGGGTTTCGGCCAGGGCGAACTGCTGGGCCAGGCCTACCGATTGCCCGACGGCCGCGTGGTGTACGTGCCAGCGGAAAACGCGGGGACGATGGATGCGATGG
>REEF01000018.1 GCA_007695205.1 Planctomycetaceae bacterium | reverse complement strand
GCGGGGTCGGAGACCCTCGCCGAACGCGGTAGATTATTTCCTGCGAGTTGCCTAACGCAGCCTGCGGCCGCAACCAACGTAGGTTGGGTCTCCGACCCGACCCGACCGGGTCGGGACGGAGTCCCAACCTACAAAGATGCGCGCACCGTGCGCGCATCCTACAGGTGAAGACGCTAATCTGGTGGGGCATGCGCTTCAGGGCGATACCCATGTTGGGATTTGGCCATCGTCGGTCGGCGTGCCTTCCAGCAGCCAAGCCAGGTTGAAGCGGGCGATGCGGCCGGTCGAGTCCGGGTGGCCACCGGTTTCGAACAGCAGATAGATCCAGCCCTCGCTAGGTGTACCGGGGCGACCGGCCGCGAGCGACGAGTAGGCAAAGCCGCCGGGTTCGACCAGCCGTTTCAGCGGCCAGGTCCTTCCCCCGTCGAAACTGGCCCACACGGTACCGCCTTGACGGCCCGCCTGCGACTGGATGTTGCTGAACACCAGGATGTCCCGTCCCGCGATCGGCAAGCGTACCAGTCCGGCCATCAGCCCGTAGTCGCGATTCTGGTCGCCGTCGGGCAACACGCGGCTGATCGATAGATCCTCCCACGTTTCGCCCGCATCAGCGCTGTAGGCGACCCAGCGCATCCGCGGATTTTCGCCTTCGGGAGCCCAGTGGCGGCGCGAATTGTAATAGACTCGTCCGTCGGCCAGCTCGGCCAGCGTCCCCTCGCCGGTCCCCAAGGCTGGAAATGGAGCGCTGGGCTGCCAGTTCGTCCCGCCGTCGTCGCTGAAAATCGCCGTGTTGTAGCCATAAGGATGATCGCCCACCTTTCCGTAGTACACTCGAGCCGGCCGGATCAGCCGCCCGGCCTTGGCCCCGTGGCGAAGCGTGATCCCCGACTCGGCCATGTGTCGGGCCGGTACAAAACCGTTCACGTCGGGATGGATGACGACGTCGACCTTCTTCCACGTCTTGCCGTGATCCTCGCTGCGATAGACCTCCAGATCCCCGATCGATTTTTGGGGCGAACGGGGTGGATGCGCTCCATCGACAAACAGGAAGATATGCCCGCTACGTTCGTCGACCAGAGCCCCGCCGCCGTGAAAGCCGGGCTGGGCGATCGTCTGTTCCGGTTCCCATGTCGCGCCGCCGTCCGAGCTGCGGCGGACCAGGTAGCTGTGATTCGTGGGACGTCCCCCCCAAGTCGCCAGCACGGAACCATCGGTGGCGACGACGACGTTCGGGAAACGCTGCCCTTGAAACAAGGTCTGTGCCTGGAACTTCGATTCGCCCAGAAATGGCTCAAGTCCGCCTTCGGCCGCCAATCCGACTGACGTCAGCGGCTGGTCGCCGGACGGTTCGCCGTCAAGGGCCGAACACGCCTGCGGGAGAAGGACGCTCAAAACCATCACAAGTGCCTTGTAGACTCGATTTTTCAATCCATGTTGTTTGACTTGCATTTCGATATTCCTTGTTCATGAAACAAACGGCTTTGCAAAGATTAATCGTTCGGCAGCACATGGGCTGCGAAGAATTGCCACACGGTATCCGTGGCCGATAGCGATGCGATGTTGGGCCCGGCCAGCCATGTCGGCAGCAGGGACCGGCCTCCCGGCCAATGGTGACCGTGGCCGTCCAGCGTATAGTACACCACGGCCTGCTCACCTGACCGGCCCGCGTAAGCAAGACCTCGGGCACCGTCGCGGTCGAAGACGACGCGGGGGTCGTCGACCACACGATGCAGGGCGACCCACCGGTCGATCAACTGCCGCACGGGCGGCTTTTGCCCGAACGATCTTCGGCCGATTCGCATTCGCACTTCGCCTCCGTCGATGGGATTCAGCGGGTCTTCGGTCCCGGTGATGTACAAGACGGGCACCGCCCGATCGGGCTTTAGCTCTTCGAGCCAGTCGTTGCCAGCGATCGGAGCGACGGCAGCAAACGTGGTCGGGCGCTGACGTGCCAGTCGAAAGGCCATCGACGCCCCGTTGGAAAAACCGGTGGCGTAGATGCGGTGTGTGTCGACCGCGAAACGCGACTTCAGATCGTCCAGCATCGCGTCGACAAACGCCATATCGTCCACGCCGCGTGCGACGGCGCCCACCGTCGGACGCTTCGAACCGTCGTTCCAGCTCTGCGGGTTGCCGGCGAATCGCGCCGGGCGGTCGGGGTGGGACCGAGTTCCTTCGGGGAAGACGGCCAGGAAGCCCGCCCGGTCGGCTTTGGCGGCCCAATCGGTCTCATCCATCGCCACCTCCGCTCGCCCACCCCCGCCGTGAAACATCACCACCACCGGCCAGTCCTTGGCGGCTCGGTATCCGCAAGGAACGTGAACCAGGTAATGTCGTGTCAGCCCATCGACATCCAGCGAGAACGCGTGGCGGCCCGGCGTAGGCGATTCGGACAAGCCGACCACGGAACCGCTTTTTGAATCGACCCAAACAAACCCAAGCAACAGGCCGGCGATTGCCGTCACCCCAAGACACCGCGAGTTAGTCATGGGTAGGCTCCTTTTAACCATGGCCTCGATTTCGGAACCGGGCTGGACTAAGGACCAGCGAATGAATTAGTGTCACGTTTCGAGGAAGGGGTCGGGAGTCGTTTTCGGAGAAAGCATGTTCCACATGGTTGGTCG
>REEF01000529.1 GCA_007695205.1 Planctomycetaceae bacterium | reverse complement strand
CATTGCCTGTCCTTGTTATAAAAAATGGGGTGGGCCTTGCGGGTGTGGGCGGGGACGATATACTCTTGGGTTTTGCTGAACAGAAGGTTATTGGGGAACGAATGTTTCCAGGGCGAAGGGGAACTCGATGGCTCGCGAATGCGAAGTGTGTGGGAAAAAGACGCAAGTCGGCAATGCGGTGGAGACTCGCGGCAAGGCCAAGTATCTGGGCGGCGTCGGGACAAAGGTTACAGGGATTACTCGTCGAAAGTTCAAGGCGAACTTGCAGCGAGTGCGGGTGGTGACGGGCAACGGTACCCATAAATCGATGCGAGTCTGTGCTCAATGCATTCGCAGCGGGGCGGTGCGTAAAGTAGTGCGGCAGCAGCCATTCAAGCTGCCAGCTAAGTAGTGTTGCATAAAGCCGATACCCCTGATTGACTGGTTGCGATGAGCCTCACCCGCCAGCAGATCGTCAAGGTTTCTCTGCTTGCCCGCTTGCGTTTGCGAGACGATGAGCTGGATCGCATGACGGACCAATTGGATCAAGTCGTGTCGTATATGGATCTGCTGGCCGAGGTGGACACGGAGGATGTCGAACCGATGGCTCATGCCGTCGAGCAGACGAACGTCTTTGCGGAGGATCGTGAGTTGCCCAGTCTGGATCGAGAGGCCGCGTTGAGTAACTCGCCCAAACGTGACGAGCAATGCTATCGAGTTCCTGCTGTTTTGGGGGATTAGCGGCCACGAGCTGCCCTGATGGAATCTATGTCGATTCACGAACTCACGGCAACAGAACTGATTCAGCGGTTGGAGTCCGGCGATCTGACATCGGTGGAGGTTGTTCGATCCTTCTTGGACCGGATCGAGCAGTTCGACGAAAAGGTCCAAGCTTTTCTACGTGTCGAATCTCAGCGTGCATTGAGCGATGCAGAACGGATCGACCAGCGTCGTCGCGGGGGCGATCCGGTTGGTCGACTGGCTGGCTTGCCTGTGGCGGTCAAGGACGTGATCTGTACCGAGGGCCAACCGACCACCTGTGCTTCCAGGATGCTCCAGCACTTTACGCCGCCTTATGACGCCACGGTGATTCGTCGTCTGAAGCAGGCGGACGCGATCCTGATCGGCAAGACGAACATGGACGAGTTCGCCATGGGCGGTACCACCGAGAGTTCGACGCTGGCCACCACGTGCAATCCGTGGGATCTGCAGCGGGTTCCCGGTGGGTCCAGTGGTGGCGCGGCGGCCTGTTTGGCGGCTGGAATGGCACCACTCTCGATTGGCAGCGACACGGGTGGTTCGATTCGCCAACCGGCTTCGTTTTGCGGAGTCCATGGCTTGAAGCCCACCTACGGCTTGGTCAGTCGCTACGGTTTGATCGCATTTGCCAGCAGCTTGGACCAGATCGGCCCTTTGGCTCGAAATGCCGAGGATCTGGCGTTGTTGTTGGAGGTTTTGGCTGGGCATGATCCCTCGGACTCGACATCCGCCAACCTTCCCGTCCCCGAGTATTCTCAGTTGGTCTCCCAGCCGCTGGACGGTTTGACGTTGGGTGTGGTGCGGGAGCATTTTGGCGAGGGTTTGGACAGCGAGGTGCAGGCGGCGGTGCGAGAAGCGTTGCGAGTTTACGAGTCGCTGGGGGCGACGGTCAAGGACATTTCGCTGCCGCACAGCCGGTATGCTATCGCGACGTACTACATCATCGCCTGCTGCGAAGCGTCCAGCAATTTGGCTCGTTACGATGGCGTGCATTACGGCTATCGTACGGACGAGGCGGCGATGCTGGCCGATCTGGTCGCCGAGCAGCGGGCTTTGGCATCGCGGGGCGAGGCGACGGCGTTGGACGATATCGATTCGCCGCTGGTGCGTATGTATCGGCAGACTCGATCCGAAGGGTTCGGCGCCGAGGTAAAACGTCGGATCATGTTGGGTACTTACGCACTGAGCCACGGGTACTACGACGCCTACTACGTCAAAGCTCTGAAGGTTCGCCGGCTGATCCGCAATGATTTTGATGCTGCGTTTCGCGAGGTCGATCTGATCGCCGGGCCGGTCGCCCCGACACCCGCTTATCGGCTGGGCGAGAAGACCGAGGATCCGCTGGCCATGTATTTGGGCGATTTGTACACGGTGAGTGCCAATTTGGCTGGCATTTGCGCACTGTCCGTGCCGTGTGGGCTCAGCAGCGATGGGCTGCCGATCGGGCTCCAGTTGCAAGGACCACCGTTGGACGAACAACGTCTCCTACGCGCGGCTCGGATGTATCAGGCCGTGACCGACTGGCACACGCGCCGGCCCGAAGGCTTTTGAGGCTTGTCATGAGCGATCCGTCCTACGAAATCGTTATTGGGCTGGAAGTTCACGTGCAACTGCAGACGGCGACCAAGTTGTTCTGCCGTTGCAGCACGCGTTTTGGTGCCCCCCCGAACACGCAGACGTGTCCCGTGTGTATCGGATTGCCGGGAAGTCTGCCGGTGATGAACCGTCAAGCCTTCGCGCTGGCTCTGAAGACGGCCGTGGCGCTGAATTGCCAGATCCCAGGGTTTACCAAGTGGGACCGTAAACAATACTACTACCCGGATCTGCCCAAGGGCTATCAGATCAGCCAGTTTGACCTGCCCATGTCACAGCATGGTTACCTGGAGATCAACGATGCGAAAGGGGCGTTCGCTCCCAAACGGGTCGGCATCTTACGAGCCCATCTGGAAGAAGACGCTGGCAAGAGCATGCATGACGAACTGGCGGGCAAGGCCGACAGCCGGATCGATCTGAATCGGACCGGCACCCCTTTGTTGGAGATCGTCAGCCAACCGGACATGCGTTCACCGCAGGAGGCCCGCGCGTACCTGACCGAACTGAAATTGTTGTTGACGTATCTGGGCGTTTCGGATTGCAACATGCAGGAAGGCAGTTTGCGGGTCGATGCGAACATCAACCTGCACGTAGCGACATCGCAGGGGACGGTGGCAACGCCGATCGTCGAAGTCAAGAACATGAACAGCTTCCGCGCTGTCGAGCGAGCGATGGCGTTCGAAGCAACGCGGCAGTTCGACGTTTGGAAAGACACCCGCATCGCTCTGGGCGCGCCCGGCGGTCACAAGACGACTCGCGGTTGGGACGAACAGGCCCAGATGACTCGACCCCAACGGCAGAAGGAAGAATCCAGCGATTACCGTTACTTCCCCGACCCCGATCTAGCGCCGGTGATCGTCACCGACCAGCAGTTGGACGCGGTTCGAGCCGATTTGGGCGAATTGCCCGCCGCTCTTCGAACCCGATTGCAGACCGAATGGGGCATCGATGCCTACGATGCGGACGTGATCGTCAACCAGGGGCGAGCTTTCGTGGATTACTTTTTGGCGTTGGCCAACATCAGCGGCGATGCGAAACGAGCCAGCAATTGGATGCAACAGGACGTGCTGCGAGTGTTGAACGAGCGGGCTCTGACGATCGACCTGTTCCCGGTATCATCCACGTCGTTGGCACAATTATTGAAGACGGTCCAGCAGGGCGAACTGGATACATCGCGTGCTCGAGACGTTTTCAACGCGATGGCCGAATCGGGCGACTCGATGCCGCAGGCCATGCAATCGTTGGGGATCCAGGCAGTGCACGGCGATGAACTGGCCGACCTGTGCCGCGAACTGCTGGAGGCCAACCCCAGCGTGGTAGCCGATGTCCAGGCGGGCAAAGACAAGGCGATCGGCGCACTGATCGGTCAGGCCAAACGTCGCAATCCCAACGCCAACCCCAACCAGGTCCGCCAGCTATGCCTGGAATTGATTCGTGAGCAAGGTTCTGCTCAAGAGTGACCCTCCGCGTCTGATGGAATGCTTCAGGTTGACAACCTCGTTCGGCGAGGGTCTCCCGACCCCGCCGAAACCGCCGACCGAAGGTCTCCCGCGATATTGGAGACCCTCGGTCGGCGGGGTGGCTCGGTCAGAGACCGGCCACAGCGCTGCGGGGTCGATTATTCCCTGCGAGTTGCCTGATGGAATGCTTCAGGTTGACAACTGGGCGAACCACCGCCAGAATCGGCTGTTTTACGGAGGACACCAATCGCGTTCAGAAGTGCACGCGGCTCGCGCCGTGCAAGCTGCATCGGAGGGAGAGCGTTCGTCATGAAGCCATTGAAGCTGGGAGTGATCGGCACTGGGTCGGTCGTTCGAGAAATCTATCAGTACCTGTACTACCACAGTGATTTTACACCGCTGGTCCAAGTCGAAGCCATCTGCGACACGAACCAACAGAATCTGGACGCGTTTGGCGACCAGTACCAGATTCCGGCCGAACGCCGTTTTTTAGATTTCGAGGCCATGTGTGGCCAAGTGACGCTGGATACGGTCCAGGTCAACACGCCCGACGCCTATCACACCGGGCCCGTGTGTCATGCCCTGCAACAAGGCCTGGATGTGCTGGTACCCAAACCGTTAGCGGACCGGATCGTGGACGCCCATGCCATGATCCGGGCCTTGGATGCCAGCGGGCGGTTCCTGGGCGTCGACTTCCACAAACGCGACGATCCTCGCATCAAGGAAGCCAAGGCTCGTTATCAGAACGGCGATTATGGTACCATTCAGTCCTCGGTGTGGTACATGTTGGACAAGCTGCTGGTCGCCGACCCCAATCATCAGCCACGATTCTTTGCCACCGACGATTTCGCTGCCAAGAATACGCCCGTTTCGTTCCTGACCGTCCATATGGCCGACGCGTTCATGTTCATCACGGGCCTGAAGCCCGTCCAGGTCCAGGCGGTCGGCTTTCAACAAAAGCTGCCGTCGCTAACGCCCGTTGCGGTCGATGGTTACGATCTGGTGGACACCCAGGTGATTTTCGACAACGGCGCGATCGCTCACTTCATCACCGGTTGGGCGCTGCCGAATTCGGCTCATGCGACGGCGGTTCAGTCGGGCCGGTTGATCGGGTCCGACGGCATGTTGGATCTGGGACTGGACCGCCCCGGGTATCACGAGATCATCGAAGAGGGGATCTTTGAACGCAATCCGTTGTTCCGCAACTTCGAAAGCGATGGGACGGTCAGCGGGTACGGCATTTCCAATCCGGGCCGTATTTTCCGCCAGATCCAGCGTTTCCGTAGCAACCAGATGACGGACGCCGAACGCCAGGAGTTGTTGTCGCCGGTCAGCCTGGGCTTCTACACCACGGTCATCTGCGAAGCGGCTCACCTGTCCTTGGAGCAGGGGCACGCCACGGGCTCGGGAGCCGTGCAGGGCACCACGATCGATGTTCGCGAGCTTTTGCGGCAGACCATCGGCAAGGAGGAACTATGAACCGTCACGAGATTCAAAGCAAGATCCACGCCTGCTGTACGGACTCGACCTTCCAAAACGAGCTGATCGATTTTCTTATGGCCATGTGTGCTGTCGACACGACCCCCAACGCCCAGTTGTCGGTCATGCGCGAGCGTGAAAACACGGTCTTCGATCAGATCCGCACCTACTTGGCCTCGACCAACTGCCGCCTGGAACCACGATCGATCTCGCCCGACATCGCAGCCCATCCCGCTTTTTCGTTGCTGCATTTCACCAAGACGCCAGAAAACCCCGTCGGGCTATCTCCGGAAGAAGTGTATCGGCAGCGAGGCAATCTATTGGCTCTAATGGATCCGGAAGCCTCGGTCGGTGATACGCACAGCGACGGCGGACAAGGCGTCGCCATCAATGCTCATATCGACGTGATCGCGCCATTTTTCCCGCCGCGTCGACAAGGCGATATGGTGTACGGTCGCGGGGTGATCGACGACAAGGGCAACGTCGCGGCGATCTGCGGCGCGCTGAAAATCATCGACCAACTGATCGCCGACGGCACCGTATCGCTCCGGGGGCCGATCACTGCCATGTTCCCGATCGAAGAGGAGACTGGCGGCAACGGGTCATTGGCCCTGGCTCTGGATGCACAACTAAAGCAGCGGTACCAGTCCCTGTTGGTCATGGAATGCGCGGATATGGGCGTCTATCCGGCCAATCGTGGCGCGGTCTGGTTCCGCAGCGAGGCTCGCCGCATCGACGCGACTGCCGACCTTTCGTTGATGGAAGCGGTGGCCTGGGGCGTGTTGCAAATGCAGCACGAAGGAGCTCGGATCAAGGCCGAATCCGATCATCCATTGTTCCCGCATCGACCCGTCCAGACGTGCAACGGCATCCTGGGGCCGTTCGGCGAACATCCGTCGCGGATCAATGGCCGGGTCGAGCTGTACATCGGTGGCGTGACTTCGCCGGAATCGATGAAAGAGATCCACGCCGCTGTCGAGCAGGGCATCCAGCGCTATGTCGAACTGCATGGAGACAAAACGCAAGTCGTCGACAAACAGACCGGCCAGCCAAAAGTCGCGCGACATTTCGACTTGAAACCGGATGGTCAGGATCGAGTCCATCTGACCGTCCACGGTTCCTCCGGACATATGGGCTCGATCCTCGAACACGACGACGCGATTCTTAAGTGGGCCTACATCGTTCGGCAACTGGTCCAGTCCAAGCACGTCGCACGACAACCATGGACCCTGGAATTAATCAAAGGCGATACGCAACCGACTTTGGTTTTGGAAGGCGGCCAAGGATTCCTGCCCACGCATTCGATCGAGGCGGTCCAGCAACGGATGGCCGATGCGTTTGCTCGAGGCATCGCGGATTATCTGAGTGGTATCGGATTGCCTGCCGACGCCGTGGCCGTCAGCACCACTTTCGAGAAACTCCACAATGCCGCTTATGCGGGCGATCCTGATTCGCCCAGCGTCCGGCACGCGTTGTGGGCGGCCGGAGAAGCAAAAACTATCGATCGAGATGCCCCGATACGAGGGTGGGATGTGTCGTGCGATGCTCGGTTGTTTGCCAATCAGTACCCTCAGATGCCCGTCATCACCAGTGGCGTGGGCCTGCTGGCTTGTGCTCATTCGAATGACGAGCGGCTTCAGCTTTCCGAGCTATGGAAAACGATCGAATTCTGCACGCTTTTCCTACTACGAGAAACGGGCAGTCTTTGAGCCCTCGTCACACTTATTCCAGGAGAAGAATTCCGCCAGTGCGTGACGTAAGGGATCTGATCTCAGTGGTTTCGCCAGGTAGGCATCCATCCCGGCGCTCAGGCACTCGTCCGCATTATCGTTGCTGGTCACAGCCACGATCGGCACTCGATTTCCATGATCCGCTTCCGATTCGCGAATGCAACGTGCGGTGGACAACCCATCCATTTCGGGCATGTCGATGTCCATCAGGATGGCATCGAACCGACCCGTTCTCCACGCGCCCAGTGCCTCGCGGCCGTTGTTGACGACCGTCACCGAGTAGCCGTGCTGTTGGAGCAAACCGATTGCCAATTGCTGGTTGATGGGGCTATCCTCGGCAACCAGAATATGTCGTCGGTCATGGAGAGGATCGATCATCATGTGAGTGAATGGATTACCCTAGGGAAAAGGGGTTGGGTAGGCTATCGGAGCAAGGTGTCTGCCAGAAGCAGGCGACGGGGAGTGTAGCAGCGGGAGTTGGTCCGAGGAAGGTCACTTTTTGCAGGAGACGTTCAAATTCGACCGATGCATGAGAAGACAAAGGGACGCGTGCTGATCCTGATCGCAGCCGTGCTGTGGAGCAGCAATGGGTTCTTCGCCAAAGCGCCTTTCTTCGCTGAATGGCCGATCGAGATCGATGGGATCCCGGTCCGCGGGCCTTTGTTGGCCTTTTGGCGAGCGTTGTTTGCGACGCTGGTGTTGCTGCCATTTGTGCGACGGCCGCGATGGAAGAAGCCCATGGTGCCGATGGTGTTGGCCTATGTGGCGATGAACTATACGTTCTTGAACGCTTTGACGTTCAGCAGCGAAGCGAACGCGATCTGGCTTCAGAATACCGCACCGATGTGGGTCTTCCTGGTCGGCGTGCTGGCGCTGCGCGAGCCCGTTCATCCGCGCGACGGTTGGCTATTGGGATGCTCGGTGTTGGGGATCGGCTTGATTTTGTGGTTCGAAGTCCAAGGCCAGTCGCTTGCCGGCGTCATCTACGGACTGGGGGGTGGAATCACCTATGCGGGTGTCGTGCTGTCGCTACGGTATCTGCGCGGCGAGGATGGTGCGTGGCTGGTGATGTTGAACAATTTGGTAGCCACCTTGGTCTTTTTGCCGTTGGTGTTGTATCGGGGCATTTGGCCTGATGCCCACCAGATGTTGTACTTGGCTGCGTTTGGTGCGTTCCAGATGGGGATCCCCTACTTGCTGTTTGCTCGCGGCTTACGTTACATCGCCGGTCATGAGGCGGCTGGAATCGTGCTGCTGGAACCGATTCTTGTCCCCGTCTGGGTTTACCTGGCTTGGCGTCACGCTCCGACTTACGAGTTTCCCGCATGGTGGACCTTGGTCGGTGGGACCCTGATCCTACTGGGTCTGCTCGTTCGCTACGGCGTTGTCAGATTTCGATAGGCTTGGTCGGACAAATCCGCTATAATCCGCCGATTCGATTCGAAGTTTCTGCAGGGCTGGATGCAAGGGAGGCACGCATGCGGTTTCACGGACGTGGCCAAGCGACGGGTTGCCAGGCGATGGGGACGCTGGTATTGCTAGCAACGGTGGCTGGCCTGATGGCTGGGCATCGCCCTTGTCTGGCTCAACCATCGCCCGTCCCCTCTTCGATGTTGACTGACGCTCAGTTAAACGATGTGTTTTTCATCGATCCCGATCGTGGCTGGGCGGTTGGCGACCGAGGCGCCATCTGGCACACCGAGGACGGAGGCCGTCATTGGCGTTCGCAGGATGCACCGGTCGCGTGCCGGTTGAGTTCCATCTGGTTCATCGATGACCGTCACGGCTGGATCGTTGGCGGATGGACGCATCCGTACACGCATCGCACCACGGGAGTCGTGTTGCGAACCGAGGACGGTGGGCGACGTTGGGAGATCGTACCGAGGCTGAGCCTTCCTGCGTTACGACGAGTGAAGTTCTTCGATCTGCGTCACGGTTGGGCGGTCGGCGACGCTTCGGCCTTGTATCCGGTAGGCGTCTTTCGCACGGACGACGGCGGGCTCAGTTGGTCTTCCGTACCGGCGGCTGGCGGCGGGACTTGGACCGACGGCGATTTCGCCGATGCCCAGTCCGGCGTGATCGTCGGTCGGGAGCTGACCGTCGCCCAGGTCCATCAGCGCGGCGTCGCCGATGCCCTGTCGCCGCCAACCGGTCCCCGGATGGCCCGTTGCGTTCGGCTGCCTCGCAGAGCCTCCCAAAGCGCTGATTCCGTCAGCGCTGGCTGGTTGGTTGGGGACGGGGGTTTGGTTTTACGGACCAGCGACAGCGGCCGCCACTGGACGCCTCCGCCAACTCGGCTGCCGGGCGGCGTGGTCGACTATTTCGATTTTCGTGGCGTCTCGGTTGTCGGCAGTCGAGTTTGGATCGTCGGTAGTCCGGGCACACGCGTGCTTCATTCTGCGGATGCCGGAACAACCTGGCAGCTCTTCGAGACAGGGCAAACCCTGCCCTTGCATGCCATCCACTTCTTAGACGCTCATCGCGGCTGGGCCGTTGGCGCGATGGGCACCATCCTGGCGACTCGGGATGGCGGTCACACTTGGACCGTTCAACGGCAAGGTGGCGCGCGGGCGGCTTGGCTGACTCTGATCAGCCGGCCGAACCAGTTGCCGCTGGAGTGGATCGTCAGTGTGGCAGGCAACGAGGGCTATTTGGGTGCCGTTCACGTAATGCACGCCCCGGCGGCTTCCACCGCGTCCGCTTTGCGGGCGCCTCTGGAGGACCGTCTGAGCGAGGCGGTGACGACACTTGGCGGGTCCTCTGCAGAACTGGCGTGGGGCTTTCCGCTACCGGTAGCGGGAGACAATCGGCCCTTGAGCGAAATCGCGGCGGGCTGGGATCGACTGCATGGCGTTGCGGCGCAAGATCGCTTGCAAGAGTATCTCGTACGAAAGATCCGCCAGTGGCGTCCCGAGGTGATCATCACCGAGCCCACTCGGCCACGTAGCGACGACCAACTGGCTCAGCTTATCAACCAGACGGTCTTGACCGCTGTCGAAGCAGCGGCAGATCCGTTGGCCGAGACCGATCAGGCCCTGGTCACGGGGCTAGGGCCTTGGGAGGTGAAAAAGGTTTTCGGCTTCGAGGGCCCCGATCAAACAGGTTCGGTAAATCTGACCACCGCTCAACTAGCAGCCCGCTTGGGCACTTCGCTGGCCGACCAGGCCACGCTCGGTCGCCAATTACTCGACTCGCAACATCGTTGGCCGGCCCAGACACTGGGATTCCGGTTACTGCAGAGCCACGTGCCGGGGGAACTGAGTCGCCAGGACTTCTTCAGCGGGATTCCCATGCAGCCGGGATCGGCTACTCGACGCCCCCTGCATTCGCACCCACCGCAGGATCTACGGACCATCAGCCGCTTGATCCAGCAACGCCGGAACATCGAGCAATTGCTGCGATACGCGTCGTCCTCATCACAGCACCAGGCGACCTGGTTCAGTCAAGTCGAGAATCTGATCCGCGATCTGGACGCCACTTCTGGTGCTCAGGTGCTGTTCGAACTGGCACACAGCTTACGATATGCGGGGCAATTGGAGCGAGCTGCGGACGTTTACGACTATTTGCTTCAACGCTTCCCGGACGATCCGTTGTGCGAATCGGCGGCCATCTGGCTGATCCAGTATTCCAGCAGCGGCGAGGCCCAGTGGGCTTTTCGACGCTCGGAGCCGCCAACCGAGCACATCCCCTCGCTGGCCAGCCCGGCGGTCGTGCTGCCCTCGGGCGTCGTGCCCGCCGAACACTTGGCCGAGATCCTACCGACGCCCGAGGTGGACTGGGCCGGGACGGCGCAAGAAGCGTCATCGACCGTCACGAAACAAGCCGCCCATCGCACTCGTCAGCCAGCCGATTACGCTCAGTGGATCCGCGATCGGTACCCTTCCCTGCTGGTCGACCCCATCGTGCGGTTTCCGTTGCTGGCAGCTCGTCGTGCATCGCGATCGGCTTCGGAAAACGAAGGTTACTTGAATTCGTTGGCCGCCAGCCGTTTCTCGGAAGCTTGGTCGGCGTGTGCTCGTAGCGAGCTGTGGATCGCTGCTCCCACGCGGGTCGCTCCCAAACCCTTGGCCGTTTGTGCGTTTGCCGATCAGCCACCGCTGCTGGACGGCCGTCTGGACGATCCGACTTGGCAGAACAGCGAGCCGTTGCAGCTTGTCAGCGACCATGCTGACGACGCACGCTGGCCCGCCGCTGTCCTCTTGGCTCGCGATGACCAATACCTATACATCGCGGCCAATTGTCGAAAAGTTCCGGGGTTGGCCTATCCGCCCAGCGGCGAAACGCGTCCTCGCGATCCGGATTTGAGTCGACGAGATCGCATCGAGATATTGATCGACATCGATCGAGACTATGCGACCTATTACCGGCTGGTCATCGATCACCGAGGGTGGGTGCGCGACGAATGCCTGGGTTCCCCCGCCTGGCAACCTCAATGGTACGTGGCGGCGGCCGAGGATGATGTTTCGTGGACCGTCGAGTGTGCGATTCCTTGGGAAGCATTGGTCCAGCATCCACCGGACAGTCATCAGTACTGGGCCATCGGAGTGCATCGGATCGCACCGGGCGGAGGCTTTCAATCCTGGAACCAACCGGCGTCGCCCGACATTCAACCGGAGGGCTTCGGATTGCTGAAATTCCCTTGATGCCCCCGGGGTCCTACTACTTGACGTTCGAGCCGTCACAGACGTGTTCCATGTGGTTGATCGTTGCCCGAAAACGACTCCCGACCCCTCCACAACGCTGATCCTGCACGCTGAGATCGCTTGATGCCCCCGGGGTCCTACTACTTGACGTTCGAGCCGTCACAGATTAGCGTCTTATCCATAGGGCGGCAGTGCCGCCAACCGAATTCAAGGCGACTCGATCACCCACCGCCCCTCGCTGTTGCACGAAAGGTGTTCTCATGCCAATTCGCATGCCCCTGCTGGTCTTCCTGCTGGGAACGATCGTCCTGCCGTTTAATGGGAGCGGCACCCTGCGCGGTGCGGATCGCCCGAACTTTGTCTGGATCGTCTCGGAAGACAACTCGATTCACTACATGCGGATGTTCTATCCGACGGGCGCCCCGACGCCGAATATCCAAAGCCTGGCCGAACGGGGCCTGATCTTTGATCGTGCCTTCTCGAATTCGCCCGTCTGCTCGGTCGCACGAACGACGCTGGCCACCGGCATGTATGCGCCACGCAACGGGACTCAGTTCCATCGACACATCCGCCCGGCTCAGCTTCCCGAGGATTGGCGCATGTTTCCCTTCTACTTGCGTCAAGCCGGATACTACACGACCAACCACGTCAAAACAGATTACAACACACCAGCGGGCCGGGGAGTCTGGGACGAATCCAGTCGCAAGGCCACTTGGCGGAATCGGCCGGAACCGGACACGCCTTTCTTCCACATGCAGTCGTTTCCGGTATCGCACGAAGGCTCGCTGCACTTTTCGGTCCAGCAGATCGATCCCGCTGCGTTGAAGACCGATCCTGATTCGGTCGTGCTGTCGCCGCACCATCCTGACACGGCCTGGTTCCGATACACGCATGCTCGCTACCTGGATCGCATGCGCGATGTGGATGAAATCGTCGGTCGTATGATGGCACAATTGGAAGAAGACGGGTTGTTGGAGGACACGTTTGTATTCTACTTCGGCGATCATGGCGGCGTGTTGCCGGGAAGCAAAGGCTATCTGTTCGAAACCGGCCTGCATGTGCCGTTGGTCGTCTATGTCCCGGAGAACTGGAAATCCTTGTCGCCGCTGCCGCAGGGCAGTCGCGTGCAGGGGTTCGTCAGCTTTGTGGATTTTGGCCCGACGCTGATCCATCTGGCAGGTGCACCGCTACCCGAGCACGTCGATGGCCGCCCGTTCCTGGGACCGGATGTCACGGCCGACCAACTGAATTCACGTGACGAAACGTTCGGGTACGCCGATCGGTTCGACGAGAAATACGATCTGTCCCGGTCGCTGCGCAAAGGCCGCTACAAGTACCTGCGCAACTATCAGGCCTTCTATCCGGACGGGTTGCAGAACAACTACCGTTACCGAATGCTGGCCTATCAGCAGTGGCGAAGACTGTATCAAAAGGGAGAATTGAACGAAGTCCAGCGCCGGTTCTTCGAGTCCAAGCCGGTGGAAATGCTGTTCGATGTGGAAGCCGATCCGTACGAGACGATCAACCTGGCAGCCGATCCCGCCTATGCCGATGTGCTGCGGGATCTGCGAACCCGTTTGCAGCAGCGAGTCAAGGGTATGCCCGACTTGAGTTTCTTTCCGGAAAGCTATCTCGTCGAGCATGCGATGAACGATCCCGTGGGCTTTGGCCAACAGCGTGCCGATCAGATCGCGCGTTTGGTTGATGTGGCCGACTTGGCCTTAGTGCCCTTCGACCAGGCAGCCGAACCGCTGGCCGCCGCGTTGCATTCTACCGATCCATGGCAGCGTTATTGGGCGTTGATCGTTGGGAGCTGCTTCGGAGAAAAGGCCGAATCGCTTGTCCCAGCCGCTGAACGTCTGCTGGACGATCCGGAACTGCTGGTCCGTGTGCGCGCGGCCGAGATGCTGGGGATCGTAAGTGCGATCGATCCGCGTCCCACGCTGCACCAGGTCCTGGAAACCACCGAATCGCCTGTCGAGGCCCTCTTGACGCTGAACACCGTCGTCTTCTTCCACGATTCCATCGAAAACCGATTTCCCTTTGATATCGAGTCCGTCCAGATGCGCATCACCAGCAGCGAGACGGATCGACGCCTGGAATATCTACGGTAAAAATGGGGTCAGGTCTTGACTTATAACTTATGATCTTCTTTGCCATAGCAGAGTGCGCGCGTCGGATACGTCGGATAAGTTATAAGTCAAGACCTGACCCCAGGTTTGTTGGAAAGGCCTAGCTCTGGCACGTTTCCAGGTAGGTTTGGCGGTCCTCTTGCTGAACACCCTGAAAT